>JAPLHX010000009.1 GCA_026389415.1 Coprothermobacterota bacterium
CAAAGCGGTCCCTCGTGGCAGGGAATGCTGACGGAGATGGACTGCGCGGCATGGATCGCCTTTACTTCTACCAAGCCACAATCGAAGTGTTGCGCGGCCTGCAAGCTTGGATCGAGCATTATGCTGAAGAAGCTCGGCGCCTGGCCCGTGGGGAGGAAAACCCAGCACAGAAGAGGGAGTACGCCGAGTTGACTGAACGGTTGACTTGGATCGCTCACCGCCCACCTCGCACTTTCAGCGAGGCCTTGCAACTGACGTATCTCCTGCATACCGCCGTCCTAAACGAAGATTGTATCTCCGGCCTCTCTCCGGGGCGTTTAGGTCAAGTGCTGTGGCCATGGTACGAACAGGATCGGGAGGCGGGCCGAATCGACGATCAACAAGTCTTGGAGTGGTGGGAGCTTTACCGGGTGAAACTCACTTGTTACGACTGCTTCGCGGCCATGGGTGTGGTCGGAGGTGTTCTTTCCGGCAATACTTTCAACCACCTCTGCCTGGGTGGGTTAACCAAGGACGGAGCTTCCGCAGTCAATCCCCTGGAAATGTTGATCCTGGAAGCGGGGATCACGTGCGCCACGCCACAACCAACCCTAGGTGTGCTCTACCACGAAAAGCTGCCGGAAGAGTTCCTGTTGAAGGCGATCGAGACCAATAAAACCGGCACCGGCTACCCAGCCTGGCTGAATGACGAGACCGCCCGCACCTTCCTTTTGCAGCAATATGGGCCGGAGGGAATGACGGTAGAGGAGTCGCGTGCCTGGTCGGTGGGCGGTTGTTTAGAAACCTCCCCTGGCACGTGGCAACCACTGGTCCTAAACGGAAAGACCTACTGGATCCCCGGTGGTTCCGGCCAACCAACCTCGGTGGGAGTGCATTTTCTCTCCTTACCGAAAATCCTGGAATGTATCCTGTTCAACGGCTACGATCATCGCCGGCAAATCCAGGTCTATCCGCCCCACGATCGAAGTTTGGATCGGTTCGAGGAGGTGTTATCCACCTTCCGCCAATATCTTGAGCTGTCGATCGGCCTGCTAGTCAAATGCAACAATATCCAGCACGACATCTGGCGAAAACAGAACGTGGCAGTCCTTCATTCCCTGCTTAAACCGGACTGTCTTGAATTGGGGTATCACATCGGCAACCTGGGTTATCGCTACAACGCCACGTTCAACGTGGAAAGCTGCGGAACGGCCAATTTAATCAACTCACTGGCCGCCCTGAAGAAATGGGTATACGAGGAAAAAATCTACACTCTGGATGAAGTCCGCCAGGCGATTCGAGAGAACTTCGGCTATAAAACGGCGGAGGAAATCGATTCCTATTCGTTGGCCACCCAGGAAAAACGTCCCGGTGGCGAAGCGTATGATCGAATCCATCGCGACTTGTTGAACGCGCCGAAATATGGCAACGACGACCTTTTCGCCGACTCCCTCCTGCGTTGGTGGGAGGACACTTTTTGCCAACTCTGCCATCATTACCAGTCGCTCTATGCCAAACCTCTCTATGCCTGCCAGATCTCCGTTTCCACCCACGGACCGCAGGGGGCGGCTACGCTGGCCACGCCCGATGGTCGGTTGGCCGGCACCACGTTTGCGGACGGCTC
>JAPLHX010000186.1 GCA_026389415.1 Coprothermobacterota bacterium
GTTGCTTTGGGCACAGGTCTTCTGCTGGATTTTCTTGCTGCCGCCCTAGACCCAGAAGAGCGCCCCAGACAAGACGTGGAAGGCGAGCAGACATTGGTGATACTCGACGTACCAGCGCAACGCTCTGATACGGAAATCCGGACCCTACCTCTGGGTGTCGTGATCAATCCAAACGCGATCGTCTCTGTCTGCCTGGAAGAGAACCCGGCTTTTCTACTGCGGCCGCGATTGGGAGTGCATCCAGGGAAAAAAACACGCCTTCTTCTTCAATTGTTATATCGCTCCGCCGACCTCTACCTAGAATCTATTAAAAAACTGAACGTGCGGGCTGGCTTGGTAGAAAAAACATTGCGTCGTTCAATGAAAAACGAGCAGATGTTCCAGTTGATGGAGATCCAAAAGAGCCTTGTTTATCTCTCTATTGCCGTTAAAGCAAATTAAATCCTGCTGGAAGAGCTTCTTAGCTCTTGCCTGCGGCCGACGGAAGAGCGGAGAAATCTCGCTATTCCCATCCAGTTGTTCCCAGAAGACGAGGACCTGCTTGAAGATGCCCTAACCGAATACCGGCAAGCGATTTCCACGGCAGAAATCCACAGCGGAATCCTGACCGCGACCTTGGGTGCCTTTGCGTCCATCATCTCCAACAACTTGAACATCGTGATGAAATTCCTTGCAGCAGTAACCATTATCATTGCTTTTCCCACGATGATTGCCTCCCTTTTCGGAATGAATGTGAACCTGCCATTCCAAAATCATCCTTGGGCATTTATCGGCATCCTCGGATTGGCGGTCCTGGCTTCTTTGTTTGCACTTTGGCTGTTGCGCCGCTGGCGGATGTTCTAGTCAGATTTGGGAATATCGTGCTCCGAGCTCGGTTTCCAATAATATAGAACTGGAAAGGTTGGTCACGATGGAAACCAATCATGTGAAAGGAAACAACAAAGGAGCCATTATGCTCTACGCATTAAGCACTTGCATCTGGTGCAGAAAAACAAAGTCTCTCTTGGTTGAACTAGGCGTAGCCTACGATTATGTTGATGTGGACCTTCTCAGCGGGTCAGATCGAAATCAAGCAGAAAATGAAATGATCCGCTGGAATCCACAATGCTCGTTTCCCACAATGGTCATTGGGGATCAATCATGCATTGTAGGATATGATGAATCTAAACTACGTCAAACTTTAGGAGGATAGACAAGCGTGGTCAATGACGATCTACAGGTCTCCAGGACTTACGAAAGATTGGTGAAAGAAGCGGAGTCAGCTGGATACCACCTAAATCCCGACGCCGAGTTCGCCAAAGAACTCGTACACGGACTTCTAACCAACGAAAAACGCTACGGATATTGGCATTGCCCATGCAGGCTGGCTACGGAGAATATCGAGCAGGATCGCGATCTCATCTGTCCCTGTGACTACCGCGACCAGGACCTGATGGAATATGGCGCTTGTTATTGTGCGCTGTACGTAAACGATGCCATTGCCAAGAAAGAACAGATCGCACGAAGCATTCCGGAACGCCGGCCACTCGTGAGAGAAAATCAGCGAAACGAACTGGGAGATTTGGGGAAGACTCACTGGAAATACCCAGTTTGGCGATGCCGAGTGTGTGGCTACCTATGCGCACGGGACGGCCCACCGGAAGCATGTCCGATTTGCCGGGCCAAAAAAGATAGATTTGAACATTTTCTATGATAGACTGAATGGTGCAAATTGATGAAATTAGGCGCTCGTAGCGTCATTACCGAATCCTCTGTCCAGCACTTGGAGTTGGAAATTAGCAAAGAAACTTTTGGCATCGTAAAAGCCACCAATATTCCACTGTCCGTCGATTCACTTTTTCAGGCAACTGCAGGAAGAGGTGACGCCTGACTTGCCCTGGTCGTGAAACGCTGACGAATTCGGCGTTGAGCTAGAAAGTGGAACAAAAGATGCAACGGGTCGAATGGCCTTCGGTTCAGCATCATTGGGAAAAAACAAAGGAGATGGCCGATCAATGTATCGACATTACGCTGAATTACCGACAAAGCGGCCATCCGGGCGGATCTCGATCGAAAGTACATATATTAATAGCCACTCTACTTTCCGGGGTAATGCGGTACGACCTGCGTGACCCTACCAAGAGATTCGCCGATCGATTCATTCTCACGGCTGGGCACACCGTACCACTTGTTTACTGTACCCTTGCTGTATTGAACCACGCCCTACGGCTTCGATTTCAGCAAACAGGAGACCCGAGATACAAAATCAAGCAGGATGCGGTTTATCCTGAGGATTTACTTTTATTCCGTAGACGAGGTGGACTACCCGGACATGCCGAATTTTCCGGAAAAACTCTCTTTCTGAAGTTCAACACTGGACCTTCCGCTCATGGGTCCCCGGCAGCTGTGGGAGAGGCCTTCGCATTGAAACGGGCGGGAGTAGGGCAAGTGAAAGTGTTCGCACTAGAGGGAGATGCTGCACTCACACCGGGTGCCGTGCACGAAAGCGCAAACACCGCCTGGGCGCTGGGTTTGGATAACCTCAACTTCCTCATCGATTGGAACAATTTCGGCATCGATGACCATCCATTGTCCGATACGGTTTACGGCACGCCGGAAATCTGGTTTTCCTCTCATGGCTGGCGGGTGTTCGGGACAGAAAAAGGTTCCGATTTTCCTTCCGTTCTTGCCGTCTTAAACGACTTGGTGGAATCCCCAGGCGAAGGAGTCCCTGCGGCCTGTTGGTTCAAAACGAGGAAAGGACGTGGGTACGGTATCTATGATAGCCAGTCTCATGGGCTTCCCCATCCCCCCAATTCGCCACAATACTGGGAAACCAAACGGGAATTCCAAGAGAAATATGGTATCGATTTTGACGGATATGGGCATCCCATGCCGTCCAACCCACAGGAATTCGAGCGCCAAACAGCAACCAATTTGACCATGGTGATGGAGGTTTTGCGCCAAGACCAAGATTTGATAGATTACCTTGCGCAAACCCTCGCCAATCTGGGCGAGCAAGTACCGACGAGTATACCGGATTGCATCATCAAGGATGAAAAAAACGTATTTCGCGACCAGCGGCTATTCGATCTCGGTGCATATCCGCCGGAATTGTTTGCAAATCCAGGAGAAAAATTGCCAAACAGAGCAGCACTGGCAAAGTTTGGCGCATGGGTCAACGCTTGGAGCGCCAAGGAATATGGCCGCCCTCTATTTATCGTTTGTTCTGCAGATTTGGCAGAATCGACCAACATCGCCGGTTTTGCCAAATCTTGGGGTGAGTTTCCGGGATGGGGAACGTACAACAAATACCACAATAGAAATGGAGTATTACTGCCACAGGAGATCACGGAGTTTGCCAATGCCGGAATAATGGTCGGGATGGCATCCGTAAATCTATCCGAGAACCCCTCAGCGGAGTTTGATGGTTTCTGGGGTGCTTGTTCCACATACGGTTCCTTTGCCTACCTCAAATACGGAATGATGCGGCTGTTCAGCCAATTGGCCCAGGATTGCTCATTGAAAGTCGGCAAAGTAATTTGGATTGCTGGGCATTCCGGGCCGGAAACAGCAGATGATTCCAGAACACACTTTGGGATTTTCGAACCTGGTGTAACCCAGTTATTCCCCCAGGGCCATGTAGTGAACCTGCATCCATGGGAATACAATGAAGTGCCAGTCGTCTTGGGCGCCGCCCTCAAGACGAACGCACCGATTGTGGTGCTCCATCTCACTCGCCCGGCAATCGTAATTCCGGATCGAAAGGAACTCCGTATTCCTTCCCATCTGGAAGCAGCCCGAGGGGCGTATCTAATTAGAGATCACAAGCCTGATAGAGAAAAAATGGGAACCGTGATCATACAGGGTACTTCTACGACGGATGGAATGCTTCAGCTATTGCCCTGGCTTGAAAAGAGCGGATACAACTTAAAGATAGTGGCAGCGATCAGCCATGAGTTATTTTTGCTGCAAGACGAGGAATATCGACATAAGATTCTACCCCGGGAGGATTGGTTGGACTCCATGGTGATTACCACTGAAGCATTGCTTTGCATGAGGGATTGGGTTTTCAGCCAGGTTTCCGCGGACTATTCCCTTTCTTCCGATTGGGACCGGCGTTGGCGAACTGGTGGAAAGATCGAGGAAGTGTTGGAGGAAGCGCACCTGACACCTTCTTGGCTGATGCAAGGGATCGAAAGGTTTGTAGTCCAACGAGAGATGCGAAGAGGACAACTGCAAGCGAAACATCACTGAATCAATCGTCGATTTTGGTCTGGGCAGATCGAAGATGGGTTATTCCTTATTCGGAGTTGGGTTTATTATCAATGAGGGTCGGCGCTTTCGTAATAAGGCGAAAAAGAAAAGAGATCCTACAGCCAGGCTGATATAGTATGTCCCAATCCGCCAAAGAAGAGTGAACGAACCCACCATCGTTTTGGGGACCAAGTTTAGGAAGACGGATGCGAAACCCAGTTCTGCCGCGCCAGCTCCGCCAGGTGTCGGGGAAAGAGGCAGAACGATGCTCAGCATGGCTTGGGCAAGAAACATTGGAAGGAACGCAAAATCGAAAAATCCCATGCTATACAATAATAGTGGCGCCACCATGAATGTGCAGAGCCAATAAAAGAAGACTGCGACGAGAGCCAATAGCAGATTCTTCCAGCCGAAGCGAAGAAGACCGCTGAAAGCTTGTCGCATTTCTTTTCCCTCAACCAAGCTCCATCGCCAGATGCGACGAAAGCGAACGTTCCTCAACCAATTTCGCAAGGGCCATGATTGAATTCTCCTCGAATATGCAGCAGGTTGCTTGCTTTTACGCGTATAGAGGATCAGTAGAACCATCAATAGAACAACCAGGAGAAGCGGTAGAGAAAAAAGCGTTTGCCATAGTATGCCAAGGTTGAATTGGGAACCCAAGAGAACGAGCAACAATGGCAAAATGAGGGAAAAGAGAGCCGTGCTGACGAAAATCCGGGCCGTGCTGGCCGTAGCCGCCTGGCTGAAAGGCATCCCTTCCTGGGTTAGAAAGTACATGAATGTTGGGGCTCCGCCGGCGTAAAAGGGGGTGATGAAAGCGACAAACGTACCTGCCATATTCACAGCAAAGATTTTTCGATACGGAATATGCTGATCGATTCCCCGCAGCAGAAACCAGAAACTTAATGCGTCGAAGTACCACATCATTACGATGACCACAACGACCGCCAGCAACCATAGGGGGCGCAAGGAGAAAGCTTCAAACCGGAACAGGAAGAATACGGCTACCGCACCGCAACCAGAAAGGACGAGTGCAAGCAAAAGCCTTCGGACGATGGTTCTGCGCCGGGTCAGCTGTTCGTCGGTTTTCATTTAAAAATCTCCGACGCCTGGGAAAGCGGAAAATCGTTCTGGACCTGTTCTACCTGCACGAGATTGAGCTCGGTGGCCAGCAGTATCTCTTCTTCGTACCCCTGCAACAGGATTTCCCCCCCTGGATCCACGATCATGGAATGGCCGAAGTAGGAGCGACCCGGGAAATCCTCTCCCGTACGATTGCAGGCCAGGACAAAATACTGGTTCTCAATTGCCCGGGCTCGAATCAAAGTCAACCAATGCTGCAAACGGGGGTGAGGAAACTGGGCCGGTAAACAGACCAATCGCACCCCCTGGGTCCGGAGTTCCTGAAAACCCAGAGGGAATCGAAGATCGAAACAGATCTGCACCCCCACCTTTCCCCAAGGAGTGAGCAATGGCTGATTTTCCCGACCCGGCTGGAATACTGCAGGTTCATGAAATGCCGGGAAAAGATGCATCTTGCGATAGTGGCCTTGTAACTCTCCACCGGGCCCGGCAAGGTAGGCACTGTTATAAAGCCCCTCTCCAGCCACTTCCGGAATGGAGCCGGCCAATAGCCAGATATGGAAACGTTGAGCCCACTGTTGAATGAGATCCAATGTCTTATGAAAGGTGGATCTAGCAATATCGACTAGGGTTTCCAAATCTGGATAACCCGTGCTCCACATTTCCGGCAGGAGCACAAGTTCACAACGGAGGTTGCCGGCATCCTCCAGGAACTGGAACGCTCGCATAAC
>JAPLHX010000149.1 GCA_026389415.1 Coprothermobacterota bacterium
AAAGGCCAAAACTCAAACTAAAATAGAAACTGCTTCTTTGCAACCCGAAGAAGCTCCTGTTCCTGTGAGCAATCTGAAGGGAAAGCGGGCGAAAACCAGTTCGCCAACAGAAAACCTGACGGACTCAAGCGGTTCCACCAAGCGCAAGCGCGGGCCTGGAAAAAAAGAGAAACCGACAGCACCCCAGACCTTGGCAGAGCCGGTAGAGTCAGCGGCGACCCGTCCGGAGCCAAGCGGTCACACCAAGCGCAAGCGCGGGCCTGGAAAAAAAGATAAACCGACAGCACCCCAGACCTTGGCAGAGCCGGTAGAGTCAGCGGCGACCCGTCCGGGGAGAAAGGCCAAATCGATCCCCCCTGACCAGAAGGCCGCTGAAGACCACATTCCCGAAACAACGGTCACCGCCCCGGTCGTAAGTGAACCATCCGATCAACCATCCCTTCTCGGGCAACCTTTATCCCAGCTCGAAACGGAAACGATGGAATCACCCCTGCCCGACAAGAAGGGAGCAGTAAGGGCCGGTAAAAAACCCAGAAAAATCAAGGCCGACCAGAAAGCCCAGACCTTGGCAGAGCCGGTAGAGTCAGTAACGGCCCGTCCTGGTAGAAAGGCCAAATCGATCCTCCCCGACCAGAAGGCCGCTGAAGACCACATTCCCGAAACAACAGTCACAACCCCGGTCGTAAGTGAACCATCCGATCAACCCCCCCTTCTCGGGCAACCCTCATCCCAGCTCGAAACGGAAACGATGGAATCACCCCCGCCCGACAAGAAGGGAGCAGTAAGGACCGGCAAAAAACCCAGAAAAATCAAGGCCGACCAGAAAGCCCAGACCTCCGCCACCATTCTAACCCTGGGTGGCAAACAGGCCAAAGTTCAGGAATTGCTGGCCAAGGGAAAGAGCCAGGGCAAGCTCACCTATCTGGAGATTATGGAAGCGTTGCAGGCGGTGCCGCTTTCTCCCGAGCAAATCGACGACATGTACCAGAACTTGGAGGAATTGGGTATCCGCGTGCTGGACGACCATCGCGGCATCACCATCGAACCGCCGGTACCCGAAGAAGAGCTGAAAGACGAATACATCCTGGCCGGCGTGGATGTGGACGATCCCGTCCGCCTCTATTTAAAAGAGATCGGTAAAGTCCCTTTGCTCAACCAAGAGCAAGAGGTGGAATTGGCCAAAGGGGTCGAAGCCCAGGATGAGGAATCGAAGAAGAAGCTGATCCAAGCCAACCTGCGCCTGGTGGTATCCATTGCCCACCATCCGGGTACCCGTACACATGGTAGAAACGATCAACAAGATGGTGAAAACCTCCCGTGCGCTGATGCAAAAACTGGGCCGGGAGCCCACCGAGGACGAGATCGCCAAGGAGATGCTGACCACGGTGGATAAAGTCCGCGAGGTCCTGAAAGCAGCACAAGAACCAGTTTCACTCGAAGTGCCAATCGGTGAGGAAGAGGACTCCCACTTGGGAGATTTCGTAGAAGACAAGAAGATCACCCCACCCTCTGATGCAGCCTTCCAAAGCCTGTTGCGCGATCAGGTACAGACCATCCTGGAGAGCTTGAGCTACCGGGAACAAAAAGTTCTGACCCTGCGGTTCGGCTTGGAAGATGGTCATCCGCGCACACTGGAAGAGGTCGGTCACTTTTTTGGTGTGACCCGGGAGCGCATTCGCCAAATCGAAGCCAAGGCCTTGCGCAAGCTGAAACATCCGTCCCGTTCACGCAAGCTAAAAGATTTCCTGGAGTAACATACGTACCGAGTGGCGAGCTGGAATTCCCTCCCCTCCGGCTCCCGGCTGCTAGCACCATGCTTCGTGAGACCCAAGCTCGTTCCATCCTAAACAAGTCCGCCATTCCCGGCATTGACTACACCATCAACCCCTATGTCGGCTGCCGGCACGCTTGCCTGTATTGCTATGCCGATTTCATGGGTCGTTTTACCGGCCACCGCGAGCCGTGGGGTACTTTCGTGGACGCCAAAATCAACGCGCCGGAGGTGCTTGCCCGCCAGTTGCGACGCACCCAACTTGGCTGCGTATCACTATCTACCGTCACCGACCCCTACCAACCGATTGAAGCTCGCTATCGACTGACCCGCCGTTTGCTAGAGCAATTTGCCGGCACGGATTTCCAGGTATCAGTGCTCACCAAATCCTCCCTCGTCGTCCGAGATCTCGACGTCCTGCAGCAGATCTCCCGGGTCGAAGTCGGCTTCAGCCTAACCGCACTCGATCCTGCAATCGCTCGCCAATTCGAACCGGGCGCTTCCAGCCCGACACAGCGTCTGAAGGCCATGCGCGACCTATCCGAGGCTGGAATCTCCACCTGGTTGTTCATCGCTCCCGCCCTCCCCTACTTCGCTGATACGGATCAGACGCTGGGTGCACTGTTTATTGCTGCCAAACGAGCCGGAGCCCGTTCTGTTTTGGTGGACGGCTTTCAGTTTTACCCAAAACCGTGGAGCCGCGTCCGAGCGCTTTTAAAGAGCAAATATGCCAAATTGGTGCCGCTGTACGAAGAGGTTCGGCGGAATCCAACGCCATTCCGTCTGTCTTTGCGCCAGTGCGTGGAAGCCAAGGTTTCCACGCACGGCTTACCCGCCCGCTGCGTCTTTTAACCCTCCTTCCCATTTTTATTAACCTTGTGCTACACTTTTTGCCAATCTGCTGCCTGGTAGCTCAATTGGCAGAGCGGCTGGCTGTTAACCAGCATGTTCGAGGTTCGAGTCCTCGCCAGGCAGCCAGGATCTTTTCTGTCGCCCTGAAGGACGGAGTATCGGTATCCAACCAGAACCAGGCCTTTAACGCCGTCCTGTTCCCCCCGAAGAGGATTACCTGGCCGCTCTAGCTTTTAGGATAGGGCGGCAAGACGCTTCAGAATGTATGCAATGGGTTGAGTACAACTTACTCCCATAAATCCGTACTCAAATACTTCAAACCTGAATCACAGAGGATGACGGCTATTGTCTTACTCTTAAAAGATGTCTGCAATAAATGTAAAGCCGCCGCTACGTTGGCCCCAGATGAATATCCGGTAAAAATCCCTTCTTCACGCGCCAGTCGACGTGCCAGGCAAATAGCTTCTGTATCTGTCACTTTCAAATATCCATCAACGTGTTCAGGCCGAAGCAGGGGCAAACTGGACATGGAATAGCCACCACCCTGAATGCGGTGGTTGGGATAGGTGACTGGCTCGCCCGCGAGCGCGGCCGCACCATCTGGCTCAACAACAAAACATCGTATCGAAGGGTTATGTTCTTTGAAAGCGGCAGCACATCCCGCAAATGAGCCGCCTGTGCCGACGAAATCGCAGAAGGCATCAATGACCCCACCGGATTGCTTGATAAATTCTGGTCCCGTGTGTAAATAGTGTGCACGGAAATTGCCTGTTAGCTGAAACTGATCCGCGCGAAAAGCGTTGCGTTCTGCAACGATGCGCTGCACCTCCCTTTCAACCAGTTCTAAATCCCCACCAGAAACTTGCCCTGGTTCAGAGTCTAGCAATTGGTCGACGAGGATAACTTCTGCTCCGAGCGCGAACATCATGCGCGCTCTTTCTATAGAATTCCCTTTGGACATGACTGCCACAAAGGGATATCCTTTGATGCCACAGACAATCGCCAGCCCTGTACCCGTATTACCACTGGTCAACTCGACGACTGTCTGGCCGGACTTGAGTCTGCCTTCGGCTTTAGCATCTTCAACGATTTGACGGGCAATGCGATCCTTCTTTGAAAAGCCAGGGTTGAGATAATCGAGTTTAGCTAGAATTCGGCCATCCAGCCCTTGTGTGAGTCGGGACAATTCAACCAGGGGAGTGTCTCCAATGGCTTCAATTGCCGACGCAAGTGGTTTGTCTTGTTGAGTCATGGATGATTCTCCTTTTGCTCCTGTTCAGTGAGTAAACTATCGGCATGCTCCGATTGATTGTGAACGTTTTGCATACAGCAGGCGCAGAGCGCGTTCGAAACTGCATCCAAGGAATTCGCCGTCGGTTGCTTCTTCCAGCTCAATTCAAGGCACCCAAGATAGCCGGACAAAGCATGTACAAATCAAAATGTTAACGGAATCAACTTCTTGGGTAGGCTCACTGTACCTTAGGCTTGCGGATGAAGGGAACCGCAAGAACGGAAGTTAGACCTAGGCAAGTGAGAATAAGCATTGCTTGTGATAAGCCAACTATCCCCGCTAAGAACCCAATCAAGACTGGTCCAACAGCAGCACCACCTGAGGTTCCAATACCCCAAACTAATGCATTAGCAAAGCCAGCAGCATGCGGGGGTACCATATCTCCAACGAGTGTTAGCACAACGGGAAACATGCTGTAGATGAAGAATCCGGCCAGGATGAGCCAGATAACCGATGGCCAGAGCAGGAATAGAAGGAAGAAGAAAGCACCGCCAAAGCCGGCGAAACCAAAGATAAAACGGCGACCCAAACGATCGGAGAGGAATCCCAATATGGGCTGCCCCAGTACTGCTCCCACCATCGAAGAAGTCAGTATTAATCCGAGATCGACACTGAAAGTAACGTGATACACATCAACTAACAACGTTGGAAGAAACTGAGCTGTACTCATAGCAAACATGTTCCATAGAAAAGAAATCAAGGTAATCAGAATAATGGTTGGCCAAATTTTGGCCGCTAAAACTGTTTTTCCTTCCATGGGTGCGAGTTTTGCTGTTTCCCTGCCAAATAATGGCATAGCTGCTAGAATGGAAAATCCTCCTAGGATCAATAGAGTGGGCAACATACTGGGCTGACCGAGTGCCAAGTTGGTGAACAGAAACATGGTCAGGGTTGGATAGAGTGCCCGACCAATGCTTCCCAATGCTCCATTAAGGCCCATGACAGAACCAGCTCGATTTTTGAAAATTTGCGTAAGTGAAACAGCTCCGAGGGGATGATAGAAAGCAGACGAGAAACCAGCCAAGGCTACACAAATGAAGATGGCCACCAGACTGCCGCTTTCAACAGCCACACTTAAAATCATTAGACTCAGTCCCCATAGCAGGATGCCGAGCCCGATGAGACGGTTTGGTTTTCGATACAGATCGGTTAACCGTCCAACAAGGGGGGCTGAGAGGGCTGAAACAGCCCAATAAGTTCCACCAAGGAATCCAACTAGCAGTGTGGATATCCCTAAGGAGGAGAGTAAGAAAGTATAAACAATAGGTAACACCACGCCATTGCCATCATTTACGAAATGGCTGATGGAGACGAGCCAGAATGTCTTGCGGTTCATCTAGTCTCCGGCATCAAAGCCTTATGTAATACGGTTGAAAAGCATTGCATGACAAAGCGTTAGTCCAAAATAGCCGTTCCTCCTGATCCCGGAGACTTCTTGGACTGTTCAGCCTCCGGCTGATCGTTGTGTAGTGCGGGCCGGTGTGCTGAGCCCCTTCATGCTGGCTATAGGGGAGCCGCTCCACGGCAGCTGGATCCTTTTGCAGGAAGCAGTCGTTCCGAGAAGACGGATTTATGGAACCTAAGTTGGTTTTCATCTGCAATTAGTTAGTCTCCATGAAAAAGCAGGGGATTGCTTTCGCAATCCCCTGACCACAGGAGGTGTGAGGGAAGGGGTAGCCCTCACATGGGGTGAGAAT
>JAPLHX010000019.1 GCA_026389415.1 Coprothermobacterota bacterium
ACGCCGATCATCAACCAGCCGCAGTGTGCCATCCTGGGCGTGGGAGCCATCCAAAAACGACCGGTCGTCATTAACGACGCCATTGCAATCCGCCCGATGGTCTATCTCTCGCTGACCTTCGACCACAGAATTCTGGACGGCGCATCCGCTGATTGGTTCCTGGCGAAAGTAGCGGATAGTTTGCAAAATTGGTCATAGTGCCAGGTTTCAGATCTTTTCTTCGAGACGCGCCCATATAGTAAGAATTCCCTAAGAATAGTGGCGCTCATCGTACTTTCTGTCGTCTCCTGCGTTATAATGAGAGTTAGTTTGATGACAATTGACGAGGTCAACGCGGCACAATATCCGTCTCCATGATTCGTGAGGAGGCAGAGGCGAGGGGAAAGTCTAAGCCACCGTTCGTCAACATCGCCCCGATAGAAGTAAGCCGATCAGCAAGGAGTTTTGACAAAAAGATCTGCTATCGTATCGCGAAGCAGAGAAGATCACCGGATGATAAAGGCTTCCTCGTCATATCTTGGATTGGAGATTGAGATGAAAATACTTCTAATTTATCCTGAGTTTCCAGATACGTTCTGGAGTTTCAAACATGCCCTGAAATTTATCCGCAAAAAGGCTTCCACGCCACCCCTGGGCTTGCTGACTGTAGCTGCCATGCTGCCCTCTCAATGGGAGAAACGCCTGGTGGATTTGAACGTGAGAAAACTTAACGATAAGGATCTGGCCTGGGCAGATTACGCCTTCGTCAGCGCCATGGTCGTCCAGCGGGAATCCACCCGCCAAGTCATTACCCGCTGTAAGGCGGCCGGCTTGAAAATCGTTGCCGGAGGGCCGCTCTTCACTGCTGAGTACGCGCAGTTCGAGAATGTAGACCATTTTGTGCTGAACGAAGCCGAGGTGACACTCCTGCCTTTCCTGCGGGACCTTGAACAGGGTCAGGCAAGACACGTTTATACCTCGACGGAATTTCCCGATATCCAAAAAACTCCTGCACCACTATGGGAACTGGCTGACTTGAAGCACTATGCCACCATGTCAGTTCAGTATTCGCGCGGCTGCCCCTTCGATTGCGAGTTTTGCAACATTACCATACTTTTTGGACACCGGCCGCGCGTCAAAACCACCGGACAGATCATTTGCGAGTTGGACGGGCTGTACCAGCTCGGATGGCGTAAGAACGTCTTTTTCGTTGACGATAACCTCATGGGGAATAAGAGGCATCTCAAGGAAGACCTGTTGCCTGCCTTGATCGAATGGCGCAAGGGGATAGCTGGCATGCCGTTCAATACGGAGATTTCTATCAATCTAGCTGACGATGAAAAGCTCATGAACTTGATGGCACAGGCGGGTTTCACCACGGTCTTCATCGGCATTGAAACGCCGGACGAGGACAGCCTGGCCGAGTGCAACAAGACACAGAACCGGCACCGCGACCTGGTCGCAGACGTGAAACGCATCCAGCGCGCCGGTATGCAGGTTCAGGGCGGCTTCATCATCGGATTCGACAGCGACACCCCTTCCATTTTCCAGCGGCAAATTGACTTCATCCAAGAGAGTGGCATTGTGACCGCCATGGTAGGCCTGCTGCAAGCACCCATCGGTACCCGGCTTTACGAACGCTTGAAGCGTGAGAAGCGCCTGGATGGGGCATTCTCAGGCGATAACGTAGACGGCGCAACGAACATTATTCCCAAGATGAGCCTCGAAACACTGCAGAGGGGCTACCGGGCTGTTGTTGGGTATCTCTACGCTCCAAAAAATTACTATGCCCGCGTTAAAACCTTCCTGAAAGAATACAAGCCGCCAAAGATCACCATTCCCTTTAACTTCCAATATGTTAGGGCATTTTTCCGCTCTATTGTCCAACTAGGGATCGTCGGCAAGGAACGCCTCCAATACTGGAATCTTTTCCTGTGGACGCTCTTTCGCCGCCCACGCCTGTTTCCGCTGGCAATTAGCTTTGCGATCTACGGTTATCACTTTCGCTTGGTCTGTGACCGGCATATTCTCTGACGGAGATCCATCATGGAATCATATGATGTTATCGTTGTCAGTGCCGGGCTTGCTGGTTATGTCTGCGCCATCCGCGCTGCACAGCTTGGACAAAAAGTCGCTATCGTGGGTAAGCAATGGCTGGGCGGCGTGTGCTTGAACGTGGGCTGCATCCGGTCCAAGGCGCTATTGAAGAACGCCGAAGTGGCGCACACCCTGCGTGAACGCGGAAAGGAATTCGGCTTCTCGTTTGAGATCCCCTGGTCTGCCCGAAATGTCAGGGGTCCATGCGGATCATTAGTTGCATCGAGGACCCGTCGGTGATCCGGCCGAGAACCTGGACGCGCGGGTGCGTGCGGCCGCAGGCGCAGGTGCCCTTGCTGACCAACTGGATCCGATCCCCGCTACGGTAGCGGATCAGCGGTAGAGATTGGCCGAAAGTGGTGACCACATATTCGCCGGCAACCCCATCCGGTGCATCGGTGATGAAAAGGGCCTTCGGCACGTACCCGGGCACCTCCCTCTCCTTACAAAGCTCGCTGGTCGGGATGATCTCCGGGATGGTTACGTCCAGCCAGAGATGAATGCCCGCCCCTGGAGCGCACTCCGCTTGGAGGTATGGCAGCTCGGCCGAGAGATAGCAGGATATTGGATTCGTCCCGAACAGGCGGTGCAAATCCACCCGTTTTGGCTCCAGTGGAGCGCCGAAGCAAAGCAGCACCCGCAGGTCGGGGTAGAGCGCAGCGGGGTCCTTCCCAGCCGCGCAGAGGGTATCGGCCAGTGCCTGAACGTCGTCGATGTGCCCCCATAGCACCTGGGGACGACGTCCGGCGGCGAATTCCGGCCAATTGTTCCGCCCCAGCATGGTCACCGATCCGGGGATCATCTCCAAGTGAAGGCCGCCCGCGACCATATCCGCCATCACCCAGAAATAGGGGACGCAATTGCCGATCCGCGGAGCCGGCTCGGTGATAGCCAGGATGCGCTCGCTCGGACCGAGACCGATCATAGCGGACAGCCGAAGCGCCAGGCCCATCATCCTCCGCAAATCGGCCTCCCCGATAGGAACCCACTTGCGGGCGTTGCTGCGGCTGGATACCCACAGTCGGGCCCGTTCCGCCACAAAACGGGCAATCGATCCGGAACCCTGCGCAGCCAGCCAGTGGTTCGCGTCGGTGTAGGGCAAGGCTTGCAATTGAGCCAGGTCTCGAACTCGCTCCGGCCGGACGTCCAGACGACGCCAACGCCCGCCGTACAATTTGGAGCGGCTTGCCCGATCCAGGACCTTTCCTTCCAACAGGCGACGCTCGGCCAATTGGAGCAGCCGGCCCAGCGGAAGAGATTCCGCGTCGGAGGGTTCAAGGCGGATAGAGAGGGAGTCTTCCATCAATAATCCTCGTAAACCACCAAGCGCAACTTGCCCGAGCTGGTCCGTCGATCTTCCCCGGCTGCCACCAGCTCCACCGCAACCGGAGCAATCAATTGGTTCTCTTCGCCCAGACGAATCGCCTCCAGTGAACGGACCTGTTCCAAAATCAGTGCCTTCCAGGATTCTACGTCGGCCGGCGAAACCATCGGTTCTACCCGCACGATCCCCAGGGGCTTGTAGCCTTGCCGACGGATAACCAACTGCCAGCGTCGCAAACCGGGGACATGGTCCATGCAGGCGGCCAGCTCGTAGATCGAGAAGCGAACGATACCCAAATTGACGAAGTCATCCGCCCGGTGGAGCACGCGAATTCGCGGGTGCGTGCGGCCACAGCCACAGGGTTCGGTGCTGACCACTTCGATCAGATCGCTGGTCCGGTAACGCACCAGCGGCAGCGCATCGGCGAAGTTGGTCACCACCAGGTCACCGCGCAACCCGGGCGGGGCTTCCCACAA
>JAPLHX010000276.1 GCA_026389415.1 Coprothermobacterota bacterium
TACTGCTTGCTCAACCCTTTCGGGTGCATCAGGAACTTCCAGCTCGGCAAAAAGATGTGTGAAGAATTCATCGAGCGGTGCCTCTTTCAATTGCTCAGTCATCTGCTGACGGGATGCCGTCAAATGCCGGTGAAATGCGGTCATGAAACGATCCTCGGCGGGCAAACTCCAAGCCGCACCCCAGCGGTGAACGAGGGAAGCAATGATTTTCTCCAGACTGGCATCGCCTTGCTCCCGTTCTTCGATCAATGTCTCCCAATAATCAAAGGTCGCAGCCCGCAAGCGGCGGTTTATCCCCGGTGTTGGGAAACAAGACGCTGTCTTCTGTTCCACTCGAATCAGTCCGAACATCCGTTGGCTCCAATCCGCCCAAGTGCATCTGCAAAGGAGTATAAGGCCGGAATCCCACCTGTATGCCAGAACAGGACGTGCCTCCCGACCTGATGGGTACGGGCCAGAGCCAGCAATCCCGCAAATGCTTTTCCGGTATAGACAGGATCCAGTAAAATCGCTTCTTGGCGGGCCATTATCCGGATAGCGTCCACGGTCTTTCCGTCCAGGTAAGCATACCCCGGACCCACGAACTGATCGCGAATCAAAATACCGGCTGTTGTAAGGGTGCTGGGAACAGCCAGAAACTGTGCAGTATCGCGGATCAATGCGGTGATATTCGTGATCAAATCCGCTGCACAGGGTCCTGCACTGATACCGATCACTTTTTCGTTTCCACCGATGATTTCCTGCGCCAGCAGCAGGCCCGCTTGAGTACCGCCGGAGGAAGAGGAATGCACGATCCAATCGAAAGAGATCCCCCGGATCCGCGCTTGCTCCTGCAATTCCTCATAGGCTGCCATGTAGCCTTGCACACCAAGGCGATTGGAACCGCCATAAGGGATCAGGTAAGGCCGTTTGTCCAGCTCCTTTAGCTCTTGGGTAATTCTTTGCAGGTTGGTTTGTCCCTCCTCGAAATCGCGGGAACCAAAATGAAACACGGCACCCCCCAACTGAGATAACAGCAGGTTGCCTTCCGGGCGAGATGGTGTTTCTCCCACCAGGACCAAATGAGCTTCCATCCCGAGTTTACGGGCCAGTAGTGACGTTTGGCGGCAATGATTGGATTGCACAGCACCGATCGTGATCACCGCCCGGGCTGCTTGACTCACGGCCTCTGCCAGCAAAAACTCCAGCTTGCGCACCTTGTTTCCCCCACCAGCAGGGGAGGTGAGATCGTCGCGCTTGATCCAGAGATCGATCCCCAGCGCCCGGGAGAGATTGAAAAGGGGCTCCAGCGGTGTGGGCAACGATGTCAGGTTCAACTTATTTGAGAGGGAAAATCCGTTCAATCTTTCCTCCTTGGTAGGTGGTAACGGATACGAAACCCGCTTGGATGGCAAATTCCTTTGCCTGTAGGAAGGAATTTGCCAATTCCTGGGGACGATGGCTGTCCGAGCCGAACGTGATCTGCCGGACCCCGCAACGAAACGCTTGCTGCAGTGCGTCCCGGCCGGGAAAAGGTTCCCCCAACTGATAGGTGTTGATCGCTCTGGTATTGATCTCCATTGCGGTTTCCGTTTCCACCAAAGCGCGGAACACTTCCTCCAAGCGGTCAGCAAGGGCTGTTTGATAGGACTGGCGAAACCCTGGTACATCCAGTCGTTTGAGGTAGTCCAGGTGCGCGATGGCGGTAAACTTGCCGCTACGGATGGCGGCTAGCGTTAGCTCGACCGTCGCACAGGCTACCTCCGCCGGAGTGTGCCGGGATAGATAGGCCATTCCCTGCGAATGCTCGGCAACGGCCAGATGTTCGAGACAGTGCACCGAGCCCAGCAGGTAATCCCACGGATAGGCGGAAAGGAACGGAGCCAGCAAGTCCTCCACGCCAGAAAAATAATCAATCTCCAGCCCGCTTTTGATCCGCAGACCACTCGTCTGGCAGCGCGCTTGCTCGATTTGCTCCAGGTACGGCACGAGCCAGGCCGGATTATCGCTGGGGAATCGAACCCCATTTATATTCACCCATCCGTCCGCTTCCTTACGGACAGGGTCTAGATCGAGGTGGGTGGTAAAGCAGATTTCTTCGAGTCCCATGGTGGATGCTGCCTGCGCGTATTGCGCGATGGAACCATGGGCGTCGAAGGAGAAATCCGGATGAATGTGAATATCGGGTATCTGCATAAGGCTCTCCTTATCGAATAACACCTTATCTGTAGCATAAACCTTCCTGCATCCGCTACCTTCAGTGGAAAGCCGGCCCTGTATTTGTATAATGAGATCCTATGGAATTGGAATTCGGCCTTTACGCTCCTGGTGATGAAGAACAGATTCTGACCCTTTTCCATCAGAACTTCCCCAAGATCCCGCGCCAGAAAGCCGATTGGCAATGGGAATACGAGCATAACCCCTTTGGCGCTCCGATCATTGCCTTAGCCAAAGAGGGACCGAAGGTCGTTGCCCAGGAGGCCTTCTATTGCGTACCGATGAAAGCTGGTGAACAGCGCGTTGCCGGGGCGCAATCGATTGACACGATGACCGATGCGGCCTACCGCGGCCAAGGGATTTTCAAGCGGCTTGCGCTGATGACCCTGGAGATTGGTAAGGAACGCCAACTCTCCCTTTTCTATGGGTTCCCTAACAAAAACTCTTATAACGGTTATGTGAATCGCTTCGGTTGGACGGACGTAGGTCGCATCCCGCGTTGGGTGAAGGTGCTCGATTTGAGCAGTGCATTGCAGGCACGGTGGAAATCCCCCCTGCTTTGCCGGTTGTTGGGGACATTAGCCTTACCCATCCTGCGCCTCACTTTCCGCGGCAGCCAACAACGAGATGCGAACTTCCACCTGGAGCGGGTGATTCGTTTTGGCGAGGAGACGGACGCGCTCTGGCAGGGATTACGCAGCCGGTTCGCGTTCGCCGTGGAACGGAGCAGCCAGTATCTGAATTGGCGCTATATCGACCACCCTTCGGCCGGGTACCAAGGATTTTTCTTAAAACAGGAGCAACGCATTTGCGGTTTCGCAGTGGTCCGCCTGGCTGAACTGGATTATCGCTTGGGATCGATCGGCGAGCTCTTGGTGGAACAATGGGATCCGAAAAAGGCATCCATCCTTCTCCGTCTACTGCTAGACCAACTGCGCGCACAAAAAGCAGCAATCGTTGCCACATGGACCTTGCCGCATTCGCCACTAATTTCCGCCTTGAGAAACAACGGGTTTCGCTTGCGATCCACGCACCAGCCGCTGATTGCGATCTCACCGGATCGGTCGATTCCCAGAGAGCGTCTCGCTCGGCTGAACGATTGGTATATCACCTCCGGCGATTACGACATGTATTGACGGCCCATCAGCCTTTCCAGCCGAAGGACCGGTTCCCGCGCACAAGCGAAGAGAGAATATGCTATTGCTTTGCAAAGAGGAATGTCCTGTCTTTGGCATCTACCAAAATCGTAGTACCTTCCTGAAACTCTCCCTCCAGGATTTACAATGCCAAGGAGTCCATAACTTCCCGTTGGATCGTCCTCTTTAGGGGTCTGGCACCGTAGGCCGGATCATAACCCAAGTCCGCCAAGAGTTTTTTGGCTGGTTCGCTGACTTCATCAATGAATGGAATGGTCTTAAGTCTAAAGTCCAAGGTCCAAAGTCTGAAAAAGATTCTGCAACCTTGGACCAGAAACTAGGGACATTGGACTGTTATCGTCGAGAGCCTTCGTTGAAGATGGTGGTGAGTTTTTCCATTTTGAATGCCATCGAGCCAACCTATTCCAAGCCCAGGCAAGCTCGGGGCTTGCTTTGCTCGTATTGTCCCAATTCCTGGAACAACCGCTTTTGTTCGGAGTTCAACCGGTCCGGTAGGATGACCTTCACCTTCACGTATTGATCTCCCTTCGGTGGCATGCCCAACCCCTTCAACCGAAAGGTCGTGGCATTCTGCGTCTCAGGAGGAACCACAAGCAGAACCTTCCCTTTCAAACTGGGGACTTCGATCCTGGCTCCCAACATCGCCTCAGAAAGCGTAATGGGGATCTCCGTGTACAAATCGTTCCCCCTCCGCTCAAATGTCGGATGGGAAGAGATTTGTACTTCCAGATAAAGATTCCCGGGTTCCCCACCGCTGGAACCAGGGTATCCCTGACCCCGCAGACGGATGCGGGTCCCGTTTTCGATTCCTGGGGGAATTTTTACCGATAGAGATTTTTTGTTGCCCCCGAAATCGACTTGAATTTCTCGCGCGGAACCGTGAAACGCCTCCTCCAGGGAAATCTGCACCGATCCATGCAGGTCTTCCCCTTTCCGCTTACGCGTTCGCCGAGTGGTAGTGGTGTAGCCGGGGGTATCGAATTCCTGGTCGTTGAAGAACGCGCGGAAGAAATCGGAAAAAGGAGCGGATCCTAAATCATAGTCGGCTGTGGATTGAAACCCGCTGGAGGTTTCCGTTTGGCGGGAGAGCTCCTCCCAATTTGTACCAAGTTGGTCGTACTTTACGCGTTTTTCTGGGTTGGATAGGACGGAATACGCTTCGTTGACATCCCGCATCTTGGCTTCCAAGGTCTTATCCTTGGCGTTAGTATCCGGGTGCAACTTTTTTACGAGCCCACGATAGGCCCGTTTAATCGTTTTTTCGTCGGCATTTCTGGCCACGCCCAGGGTTTGGTAATAATCTTTGTATTCCATCCGAATCCCTTCCCTCGCAGTCTGTTAGACAGAAGCTGGGGAGGGGTATCTCCCCAGCTTGGTAGGAGGCGCTACTTCACCTCAATTTTCTGAACTTTCGGTTTTTCCGCTTCGGCCTTGGGGATCCGAATCACCAAGATACCGTCAGCGAACTCTGCTTTAGTCTGGTCGGTCTTGACGTTCTGGGGGATGCCGATCGTGCGGACAAACTGGCCGTAGACCAATTCACGGTGATAATAGTTTCGTTTCTTGTCCTCTATTTCGGCTTTGACCTCTCCCTTAACGGTGAGAATGTTGTCGTCGGTGAAGGTGAGATCAATGTCCTCTTTTTTCATCCCCGGAAGCATCGCTTTCACGACTAATTCGCCCTCTGTCTCGAAGACGTCGATGGCAGGAGACCAAACGACTTCCCTTGTCACATCAGGCAATCTCCGTTTGGAAAAGAAATCACCGAACACGCGATTCATTTCCTCCCGTAGATTCGACATTTCCCCGAAGGGATCCCAACGCATGATACTCATTTTTTCGCACTCCTTTCTACTTTCTATATTCCTTCGTCGAAATCCAGGTCGATCTGGAAACGATCCAGCATTCCCAGGATGAACCGAATTCCAGCGAGGTTGATCTTACGGACCTCTGCTAGGTGACGAATGAAAAGAAGAAGCTCTATTTCCTCCTGGCTATAAAGCCGGTGCCCTTTGGTCTTTCGCTGGGGGCGAATCAATCCCATCTCCTCATAAAGTCGGAGGGCCCGGGGTTGAATCCCGGATAGCTGCGAGGCGATCGATATCGTATAGAGAGCTAGTCTCTTATTCATCGCTTTTCTTTCATCAATATATTACATGATTACGTCAATTATTATTCCCTTATTATGAAAAAAAATTCGGAAAGTAAAGACATCGATTGCCGGGACATGGGAATTAGCGGATCAGAGAACTCCTCAATGTTCTCCCGAGCAGATGGCGCGGAAGAGCTGGGCGCTGGGGCGAGGCTTGCGTTCCAGGGTCGTAAAATCCATTTCGTAGAGACCGAATTTCTGCGAGTATCCTTCGTTCCACTCAAAGTTATCCATCAGCGACCAGTGTAGGTACCCCAGGATCGGAATCCCTTCCTGCATGGCCTGACGCATTCCGCCGATCACTTGACGGAGGTAGTCCGGTCGGTACTGATCGCGGGCATCTGCGATGCCGCTCTCCGTGATCAGGATCGGTTTTTTGTAAGCGGCAACCTGCCGGATGGCCTGGTAGAAACCCTGTGGATAGATTTCTTGGTCCATGTCGCTGCGCGGAACCGCCTTGCGGACCTCCGCAAATCCCCCCCGCAGGCGGAAACCAATGAAGATTCTGGAATAGTAGTTCAAGCCGACGTAATCAAGGGTGTTGGCCAACCCGGGGATTCTGCTGCCCCAGCCGAAAGGCATTCGAGTCCGGCCATCCACCATCGCTTTCAGGAATCCCCGATTGTAGAACTGGTCCACCAGGCCTGCAGCCAATCGATCCAATGGGGAAGCACTGGCAGGGCTGATATTTTGCACGTTGATGGCAACAGAGACCAAACTCTGTGGGGCAGCGTTTTTAATGATGCGATAGGCCCGGGCATGAGCCAACAAGAACTGTTTTAACACCCGGCCGCAGCGGGAAAAACTTTGGACCCCGGGTGGGAAAATCCCAAAGAGATAACCCAGTGCGGCGATCACGTTCGGCTCGTTAATCGTGATCCAGTAACGGACATACGGGGCATACAGCGGCACGACGTTTTGGCAGAACCGCTCAAAATAGGCGGGGAAGTCGGGGTGCTCGTAGCCGCCTTTGTGCGCCAACCATAGTGGAATGGTGAAGTGATGGAGGGTTAAGATGGGTTCCATCTCCCGTCGCCGCATTTCTTGCAGCATTTCCCGGTAATGGTCGATCGCTTCCGGGTCGAAACGCCCCTCCTCCGGTTCGATTCGCGACCATTCCAGGGAGAAGCGGTAGGCGTTGGTGTTTAGTTCCTGCGCTAAGTCCAGATCCTGCCGCCAGCGGTTCCAGGAATCACAAGCGATGTCGGAAGAGCCTCCGCCCTTGATGTGACCGAGCTGTTCCCATTCCCACCAGTCGTTATTCCGATTCCCTCCCTCGATTTGATGAGCGGCCGTTGCCGTACCCCACAAGAATCTCTTCTCCATGCGAGTTCTCCTAAACCTCTTCTATCTTTATTGTCGGCAGAATCTTTTCATATTCCAATCGATTTAGGCGTCCCCCCTGATAGAGGGTAACGTTGCTGACGGAAGCGGCTACAGCTCGACAGAGGGCTTCACGGTAGGATTCCCCTTGCTGGATCGACGCAGCCAGGCTTCCCAAAAAAGCATCTCCTGCTCCTACCGGGCAACGCACGGTTGGCGAATACTTAGCAAATATGCGGACCGTATGCCCCTCCAGTTGAGTGAGTGCACCTCGCTCACCCAGCGTCACCACAAGATGGCTAAGTGGATAGGAAGCGAGCACACCCGGGAGAGCAGCAGCGACATCATTACTCTGGAAGGTGCTGCAAAACTCACGTTCATTGATTTTCAACAGGTAGATCGGTCGCGCCAGCGCTGCCAATAATGGTGGGCCGGAAATGTCTAACAGAATCTTGGTCTCTCGATTCGATAACAAGCGACCGTAATAATCCGGCGGAAACCCCTGGGGCAAACTACCGCAGAGCGCGATGGTAGAAAACCGGGAGAGGATGCTCTGGAAAAAGAAAAGATAGGCTTCTTGTACTTCTTCTTCTATCTGGGACCCTTGCTCGTAGATTTCACTGGTGTGCCCTTGTTGATCCACCAGGATCAGACAGACTCGGTTTTCCGGCTCCATCCGGAACAACAGGGGATGGATTCCTTCCCGCAGCAAGCCTTCTTCAATGAACTCTCCGTTCTTTCCGCCGACCAAGCCGGTGACCCAAACATCCTGATCTAGACTGCGAATCGCCCGAGCTACATTGATTCCTTTGCCGCCAGGCAGGTTAGAGACCAAATCAATCCGGGTTTCTTGGCCCACATGCAAAACAGGAGCAATGGCAACCTTGTCAATGGCTAGATTGAGAGTCACGGTAAGAATCATGGAGGCGACACCTGATAGAAGATGCGGGTGGAGTAGGAAGGCAACCCATCTCCCTGGAAAGTGGGTACGAACTCCGACCAGTCTCCCGGAGGAACCAAGGGCTTTCCGGCTGCGGAGAGGTTGATCCAACCAAGCACCTCTTCTTTTGACGTCCGCCCCCCAAAGGTAAAAACGCCCTCTTTCCAGCAACAATCCATCAAGCTGAAATCCCAAAAGCGCTCCAATTGGCGAAGAAGCGCCAGGTTTTCTGACGGAACCTGATCCAAGGGGTCCGAATAGAACAGGAAGTGGGAAAGGAACCAGTTAGCAAGGATCAGAGTTCGTTGCTGGCAGGGGAGGAGCTTGCATTTCCGCAGGATCATCACGTCCGGATCGTTTTGCCAATAGACGCCGTCCAAAAAGGAACGGGAGAGCGTATTACGCAATGCATTGAAGGCTTCCGCTCGACCCTCGAAGCCGATCCGCTTGAGAAAGCGGTCTTCCCACCGCGGGGCAACATCCGGTCCTACGCGGACAAAATCGAAGAAGGACCGCTGGACCAATGGCATACCACAACCAATGACTTGTGCGTCACCGGCAGTCTTACGCAGGAACCCCAAGCCACAATCGATTTGTTCCTTGCGATTCAACCCTTCCCGATTGCGGCCAACGATAGCTAAGGAATACAAGAAATCGAATTTGAACAGGTCAAAGCCCAAACTGCGCAGCCATTCCATCCGATCCAACAAGTAAGCCTGCACCTGCGGGTGGCTGGGATCCAGTGCGTAGAAAGTCCCACTCCAACCCGGGTTATAACCTGCAATTTTGGGGTTTCCAGCGGCATCCCGCAAAAACCATTCTCGCTGCCGCCGAATCCGCGCCTTTCGCTCGGCCACGAAGGGAGCCAACCAGATCCCCGGTTTCAAGCCCTGATCCTGGATCCGGCGGGCTAGCTGGGCAAGACGCCCCCGATAGCTGTCCTTCTCTTGCCAATCCCCGACGGCTTCCTGCCATGCGTCATCGATTTGGAAGTAGGTCAGGGGGTAGGGGAATTGGCCCGCCATGGCCAAGTTATCCAGCACATCCTGTGGCCGCAAATGAGAATAGTAGTAGTACCAACTGCTCCAGCCAAAGAGCCTGGACGGCTTGGGCCGCGGCAAGGGGAGGGAAGCGGATCGACGGATTTCCATGTCCAGCAGGAGCGTAGGCTTGTCGATTTCTTTCCCTACTTCCAGCAGCACGGTAACCTGTCCGGAATGGAAAAGAAAATGGGGGATTACCAGGGGTAAATCCCGCGGCAGAAGCAGCAAAACCCCATTGGCCGTACGCCAATAGGCAAGGAAGTGCCCCTTTTCTTTGTAGGACACCCCCTCTAGCGGAAAGCCGGGGTCTTCATAGTGCAGGGAAAGAACAGGCAACCAAGGGCGTCGAAATCGCTCTGTCTCGCTGATTTCCATCGAAGGAGACCAGGATTGAAACCCGTTCTTAAAGTACCGGGCTCCTGCAGGAATCTCTAAATCCAGCTCAACCCTTTCTAGCGCAATTGTCCGGCGAGGTTCCAACTGAACGCGAAGCGCCTCTTCCGTTTCCGTGATCTCTAAGGTGAATTCCGGCAGATCGAGCCCGCCCTGAAAAGACCAAGTTCTTCCCGCAGCAACGAGCCGACCGCTTCTAAGCATTCCCCTCCATCTCCCGACGAGCTTCGGTCATTTGGCGATGCAACTTCTCGGTATCTGCAGGCAAGTATTTGACCAGAACGAAGAACAGCAAGCCGCAGGGGATCCAAAAGAGGACAGACAACTTCATGGCAAAGTCCAGGTTTCGGGCAGCAGAGAGCAAGCCGCCCACCAATGGACCGAATCCCGCGCCGATGGAATCGGTCAGGTTGAAAATGGAAGAAATGGCCCCTCGATATTCCGGTGGTTTGACATTCATCAGCATCGCTTGCACGTTGGGACCGGCGATGGCGATGATCGCCACACCCAGAAATCCCAGCCCGGCCACCGGCAAAAGAGAGAAGAAATCCGGTACCGCCGGTGCCGGCCAAGAGATGGTGAGAAAGATGGGAACGATACCGATCAGAGTCGTAATCCCGTTGAAGATCGGCAACCATCGTTTATCCCTTTTATACAAACGATTTCCAACGCTGCCACCGATTACCTTACCGACAATGTTGCCGATTCCTAGAACCAACAGCATGATCGTGGCCAGCTCCACCGTGTACCCTTTGTGTCGTACGAAGAACGTAATCAGGTAAAAGGGAAGGATACCCCAGGCTACGGTTCCCGGAATTCCTTGCAGGAAAAGCCAGATGTTGGAGGGGATTTTCACCAGGTTGATGTATTCTCGCAGGCGAATTTGCCGCGTATATTTCTTCCCTTTCAAGATCAAATCCTTGATCTCTTGTTCACCACCTCCCCGTTTCGGCTCTTTTCCGAATAGGACCATCAGTAGCAGGAGCAGAAAGTTGGGGGCGGACACCAGGATGAAGGGGATTCGCCAGCCAAGAGCGGGCCCCAGGAAACCTGCCACCAGCATTCCCACCAGGATCCCCAAGCTGGTAAATGCCTGCCACCAGGCTTGTGAGGCCGGCCGTTGCTGATCCGTAAACAGATCCCCCAGGAAAGAGAAAACGATCGGTACCGTCCCGCCTAGACCAATACCGGAGAAAATGCGCAGCACCAGCAGTTGCGTATAGTCTTGCGCAAACGCGGTCAGAAAACAGGGGATTTCCCCCAACAGAACTGCAATCACCAGCAGCCATTTGCGCGAGTATTTATCGCTTAAATACCCCCAAAACAGAGTCACAACCGCTGCTACTAAGGTGAAGGCGGAACCCACGGCGCCGATTTCGGTATCCGTGATGAAAAACTCCTTTTCAATCGCCTCGATCGAAGGGGCAAGGAGATTCTGCTCTGCGTAGAGGATTACCCCCATAAACAGCAGTAGGACAAAAGTCCATACCATTTTCCGATCGAACGAATAGATATCACTCATCCCCAACTTGGTAAACAAGCCCATCAGCGGCTCTCCTGGCTTTGTTGGAATGCCAGCATGGCAGCCCCGATCATGCCGGCTTGATTCCCCAGCCGCGCCGGAACCAGTCTTAAGTCTTTCAACGCAGGCGCAAATGCGTTCATCTCAAGCGTTTCCTGGATGGTCAACTGCATCAAATCCAAAGCCTCTGCCAACCCACCACCAATGATAATTGTCCCTGGATTCAACAAGGCAGTTACATAAGAAAGAGCCAAGCCGGTGTAGTAAGCGGACATCGTAAAGGCTTCCATGGCCAATCGGTCCCCATGACGGGCCGCTGCAGCGATCTGGATCGGCTCGATCTGCTCAGGTGGAAGACTGGACAGCTCGCTGTCTCGTCCCCGTTCCAGCGCATACCGTACGTAACGTCCGATCGCCGGCCCGCCGGCCAACGCCTCATAGCATCCGTGCTTGCCGCAGCCACAGCGCGGTCCGAATGGAGCCAGGGTCAGATGACCGATTTCCCCCGCGGCATAGCCCGAACCACGCATCAGATGGCCACCGCTGATCATGGCTCCGGCGATCCCTGTGCCCAACGCAATGAAGAAGAAATCGAACAATCCTTGGCCGGCGCCCAATTGCCACTCGCCGATGGCCCCCACCTTAACATCGTTTTCAATCCAGGTAGGAAGGTGGAATTGATCCTGCAAGACTTTTTGCAATGGGTAATTGCGCTGGAA
>JAPLHX010000056.1 GCA_026389415.1 Coprothermobacterota bacterium
CTGCGTAAGTTTCAAGCTCTTCCGGATACGACGGATATCAGCGCCGACATCACCCTTCACCGCTCGCAAAAGCCCACTCTGCGCCTCCGTAAATCGCCGGTAACTTTCTGCATCCCATACACCCTCGCCGCAAGATGGGCAAAAATCACCATGCATAGCGTGCAAGGTCAGCGATTGCCCTCCGAAGGAGAGGGTCTCATCGCGGGTTACTGCCACCATTTCTGGATGGTCACAAGCTGGACATCTCATGATATCACCTCATTTGTCCTTAAACTGGATGACCGGCGGCTTGCCATCAGTAAAACAAGTAATCTTGATGTAAACCGCAACACCGTCTTGTGTTATGCCGTGGTACACATCCTGCCACTGGCTATGGTTGGCATAGGTGGTCATCGACTTATAAAAGTCTCGCCTCTGGAGAGCCGGAATCACCTGCCTCATCTCTTGCTCCGTCAATCCCAAATCCAGGCCGCCGCGCAAAGCGGTTATTGTGAAGGGGCGGCTTCCCGGATCAGCGACTATCGCCTGGATAACGGAAAGCAAGTAGTGAGGTTTGCGCTTTTCCATGAGCGGATAATAGCCGATTTGATTAATTTAGTCAATCTGATAAATGATGAGAAAGGGCGCACCTTGGCCTGCACGACTCGACTATCGGCAGAAAAAGGAAGAAACGCTAAATCTAAAGACCTGACCTGACCTGACCTGACCCCATCTTTCCCTTCTTGGCATCTTTCCCTTCTTGGTATTACAAGCGTTCAACTCAGGGAAATTGAAAACCAATAAATAAATCTGTCCCCTTTGTTCTGTCTCAGGCCAGACCCTTCGCGAAGACGGCTTAGGGTGACAAGGAGAGGTGTCATCCTGAGCGCCCCTTTTTGTCATCCTGAGTGCAGCGAAGGATCTTGCCTGTCATCCTGAGCGCAGCGAAGGATCTCCTACCAGGAATTCCATTAGGATAGTCGGGATTGAAAGATCGAAAGAGAGAAGCAGGAAGGACGACGAAGGATCTGGGCCGTTGAGCCCGTAAGCTAGTCTGTCCGCTGCTTCCCGATCCCGAATAGGTTGATTGGGCAACAAGCCCGCGTCACGTTGGAGACTGGGAAGGGAAGCTCCTGCTTCTCCAAACACATCCTAACAAAGGAGAGTTAGAATGCCAAAACAGTATGTCGGTATCGACATCGCCAAGAGCACATTTGCCGTCTGCGTCATCGAAGAGAGCGGAAAGGTCCTCTTTCAGGAACCTCGCCTGCCTCAGAGCCGGCCCGGTTTCGAGAGGTTGCTGCAGCTCTGGGAGAAAACCCCGGGGGATGCGTTGGTAGGGATGGAATCGACGTCCATCTACCAGCTCCCCCTGGTCGCCTTCCTGTCCGAGCAAAAGATCCCAACCGTGATCTTGAACCCCTCCCTGGTCAACAAGTTCGCCAAGCTCGATCTGCGCCCGACCAAGACAGACAAGAAGGACGCCCGCCTGATTGCTGAGTTCCTCCGTCAACGACAGCCGAGCCCCCGCTCGGATCCAGGCTGGAGTGAGGTACAGCTTCTCTCCCGCGGCCGGGAGCGCTTGATCGTGGGTTGCAGCGCCCTCAAGGTCCACATTCACCAGGCCTTGTCAGTACTCTTCCCGGAGCTGGAGGAGGCGGGGATCAACCCTTCGAGCGATGGGATGCAAAGACTCCTCCAAGCCTATCCCTCCGCCCGCAGGATCCGTCAGGCTCCGACCGAGGAGGTGCGCTGTGCCTTTCACGCTGCCTTCCGCGGCAAGGGTGGTCGGAACGCTCATTTCCAGACAGAAGATCTGTTGACGTTGGCCGGTCGTTCGGTGGGCATCACTTCCCCGGCCTGGGAGGATCTGCTGGTGGGGTACTTCCAGGAACTGTGCTTCCTGGAGGGGCGAAGAGAGCGCTGTGAGCAGCGCTTGGAGCAAGCCATCCAACAGATCGAGACCCAAGCCCTGGAGATCGTGACGTCGGTGCCGGGGATCGGTCAGACGACGGCCTGCACCTTCCTGGCCGAGGTGGGGGACATCCGCCGCTTCGGCGAGGCGGGGAAGCTGGTAGCCTTCGCCGGTTTAGATCCCTCGATCGCGCAGTCCGGAACGATGCTCCACGAGGGGAAGATCTCTAAGCGGGGAAACAAGCGCCTGCGCCGCGTCCTCTACATCATGGCCCAGGGCGTGGTGCGGTATGAGTTGGGTCTGCGCCGTTACTACCTGAGGCTGCGGGAGCGAGGCAAAGCCTACAATGTGGCCATCATCGCGGTGGCCAACAAGCTGGTGCATATGCTCTACGCCATGTTGATCAAAGGGGTTTCGTACGTGCCCCCAAAGGCTGTATCTGAGGGAATTACTGATCGTTGACTGGCCGTAGGCGTGACTCTAGTCTGTACTCTTTTCGTCACAGGCAGCGAGTGACCCCCAATTTCTCCAATAGACTTTCACCATCGCGGTCAAGATGAACTGGTAGAATAAGGCCAAGCGGTCCTGTGCGGAATGCCGGGTCCTCTTCAATCCAAAGCCAGGAGGGCAATAGGGTGAACATGAATCGGATTCGACAGGGGATCCTGGCGGGGTTCCTTGCCATCGTTTGTCTCCTTCCCATCTCGGGTTGGGCCGGTGCGGCCAGCCAAATTCCGGCAACCTCGTCGGAAGCGCCGTCGGGTGAACTGAACGTAGTGGCCGACGCAAGCAGCCCGGGGGAAGCGCCTGTCCCGATCGACCGCAATCGCATCAATCAGGTGATCTACCCCAGCTTCGGCAACCCAGCCATCCTCCGCTGCGGGGATCAACTGACCATCGAGTTCGACCCCCGTGACCAGAATTGGAGCTTGCCGTTCCCGGTTTACCAGGAGTTCAGTGCATTCCTACGGACCTCCAATGGTTCCTTTCCGCTGACCAAGACGCTGCGCGTCGACGGATTCACTATAGGGTACAGCGCCCAATGGCCGGAGTACGCGCAAGCGCGGAATACCAATGCCCGCATCTACCTGGTAAAGGTCGCCGTTCCCGCCGATGTCCCCTCCGACCTCTATGACTTGACCCTTAGCGGCAAGGGCCAGGATGGAGTTTGGTTGCTCGACTCCCAGCCGCACGCCGTCTCCGTGGTTGCGCAATTCAAGCAGGACTACACTTTCTGTCAGATGACCGATATCCACGTCTGGGGTCCGGAGGCGAAATACCCGGGCGCCAGCACGCAAGATAAAAACTACCGGCACACCGATTATCGCGAGACGGATGGCTACGGCGCCGCCTACTACCACAAGGCGATCGAACAGGTAAACCTGACAAAGCCTGACTTCGCTGTCTTTACGGGAGATTACGATTTCTCCCAGAAGTGGCTCTATAAACAGAACTATGCGGAGTACTCGGCCTATCGTGACACCATCTACGGGGGGCGCACCTATGAGCCCTACTTCGAGATGGATTGGTTCTACCAGGAGACGTTGAAACTGGACGTGCCGGTCTTCATGACCCTCGGCAACCACGACAGTTATTCCCGCTATAACCTCTTCAACACCAAACTAGAAGAGGATTATATGAATTCTTGGCGGAATCTCTTCGGTCCCCAATACTTTTCCTTCGACTATGGACCGGACGCTCACTTCCTGGCTCTAAACAGCAACGATTGGAGCTCTTCCCAACGCAATTTACACTGGGCCATTCCGAACGTGATTTTGGTCCCCGGCAAGTGGCAGG
>JAPLHX010000122.1 GCA_026389415.1 Coprothermobacterota bacterium
TGACGCGTCAGGTTGCTCCGGGGGAAGTGGTGGCGTTTCTGGGACCGAACGGAGCCGGAAAAACCAGGACGATACGGATGTTGGCCGGAATGATCGCTGCTTCCAGTGGACGAGCCCACGTCTGTGGCATGGACCCCGCGCATGAACCCGAACGATTGCACGAAAATATCGGCCTCTTAACTGAAACTCCCGGTTTCTACGAATGGATGAGCGGCTGGCAGAATCTGTTATTCTTTGGGCGTTTTTATCCGATTGACGCACCAAGCCAAGCGGAGAAATATCTAGGCTTTCTGGGTTTGTGGCTGCAACGCCATCAGAAAGTGGCCAGCTACTCCAAGGGAATGAAACAACGATTGGCCATCGCCCGAGCGTTGCTGCACGAACCTCCGCTGCTCTTCCTGGACGAGCCCACGGCTGGGCTGGACCCGGAAGCGGCACATGACCTGCGCCAACGGATCCGGGAGATGAAGGGGGGAGGCCGGACCATCTTTCTGTGCACGCACAATCTGGAGGAGGCGGAAGAGCTGTCCGATCGCGTGGCCGTCTTCCGCAGGCAACTCATCGTTTTCGATCGGGCGGATCATCTCAGGCAGCAACTTTTCCAACCACGTTTGATCGTGGAGCTGGAGCATTGGGAACCCAACCTGGTGAACTCCCTCAGTCGGTTGCCATCTGTACAGACCCTCCAAATCGAGAACAACCGTTTGCTGGTGACTCTAAGGGACTTCCAACGTCAACGCGCCGAATTCATCGCCCAGGTCGTAGCGTTGGGAGGAAACGTGCTTCCACCAGCTTGATGGTGACATTGCTTCCATTGTTGATTGTTGCCCAGGTGCTGGTGATCATCTATCTGGTCGTCTATCTAGTGCCAGCGGATGCTCTCGTCTCCAGCATCCTGGGAAACGGGCTGAGCCGGTTGCATGCATCGATGCCAGAACTTGTGGTCCTCTCCACTGGCGACCAAATCCAAGTCTATTTCCTCCTCCAACTGCCAATCTATCTTCTACTGATCCCGATGATGATGTCTAACATCCTTTGCACGTTCAGCATCGTGGAAGAGAAGCAGACACGGACCTTGGAACCTTTGCTGGCTACACCGGTGCGCACATGGGAGTTGCTATTGGCTAAGGCCTTGGCCGGCACCTTACCGGCGATGGGAATGGCCTTGGTATCAGCGGGATTCGCCCTGTTGGGCGTGGTAATCATGGGAAGTGGATCGCTGCTAGTGTTCCTGCTGACTCCGTATTGGCTGGTCTCCTTGCTCCTGGTCACCCCCTTGGTCACCTTTCTAAGCTTCCTGCTGGGGATCATCGGTTCCTCTCGCGCCACGGACCCGCGCAGTGCTCAGGTTTGGGTTTTGCCGATGGTTTTGCCGTTGCTGGCATGGGTGGCTGTACAAGTACTAGGTTACATCCCCCTGACGATGTCCGCGTTGCTGGTGGCCGCCTTGATCCTGGCAGCAGCAGTCGGTTTTTTGCTATGGGCTGCGGTTCTCCTATTCCGGCGTGAATCCATTCTCGTTCACTGGCGTTAGACTTACCCAGGCCTCTATCACTCATTCCGGAAAAGATTTTGCGGACGGCCAAGATTTTCGATGCTTGGCTCCCCAGTACAAAACCATG
>JAPLHX010000150.1:0-16665 GCA_026389415.1 Coprothermobacterota bacterium
GGAGGGTTGCTCTCCCACCGTTTTGATGGCGGACCAGAGCAGGTAGCGCCAGAGCACGCCGGTCTCGGACGGAATCTGTTCCCGGAAACCGATCACGGGCACCGACATACCGGAGTTCGCCCCGGTGGCTCCGACATGAGCCACCATACACTGGTAGGTGGAGCCGGCCGGGAAGGGTCCGGTGTTCATGAGATAGACCACCAATAGGGTGCGGGGTTCTCCCAGTTTGATCAGCAAACCTGGAGCGGCGAAGTTGAAGGTGATAGTGCCGTCGTCGGCCGGGTAGGGAGACTGAGCCAGGACCGGTTCCGCTCCATCGTAGAGACCGTCCCCGTTGAGGTCCTCCACCAGGAACACGTTGACGATGTCGGTCTGGTCGTTGCCGGAGCCGTTGGCGGTGATTGCCAGATCATTCAGGAAGACGTCCTCCGGGCTCACGTCCGCGCTCTGATCCACGTCCGCCGTCAACACCAATTGCATCATTTCGTTGTACTTGTCAGTCGAGTCGTAGGCGTGATCCGGCGGTGAGTTGGGTCCCTTGTCGATCAGCAGGCGCCCGCGATGCCCGCCCCAGCAGTCGGACGGCACCATGTTGCCCCAGCTGTCCGGGTTCTTGATCGATCGATCGGAGGTGTCGTCTACCCGCGGTGGCCAGAAATGATAGAACGGGGCTCCGTCCGGTTCGTGGTAGCTGGCATCGAATTGGCAACCCCGCGGCCCATCGTTACAGATCACAATCCCCAACCAATCGTAGGGGATGGCAAGTTCCACCACCCATGTTTTCGGATTTACGGCCGCATTTCCCTCAAAATCTGCAGGTTGGGCGACAGGTGACCACACTGATCCATTCCCCTCCCAAAACAGGAGGGGCTGCAGCGAATCCAGTTGAGGTTTGTTCACGACCACTCTTCGATCATCTTTTTGGGGCAGCTTGCCCAGGTTGTGCAGAGCGCACCACTCGAAGCTGACGCTCTCCACCGAAAGAGGGACCAGGTAGGCTAGGTAGAGATGATTGGGAATCGCCTTGGTGTAAACCGTCACATTGCCGTAGAACGCGGGAAACTGGACGGAGTTGGCATCGGCCCATTCGTCACTGGGAGCGAATTGCCCGTCGATCTTGGGAGTGGTGCCGAAGTCAGAGCTGAGGGTGAATTCCTCGTTGTGGGCGATCGTGGGTAGGGGGAGCGTGCCCATCGACATCAGAGCGGCGACAAGAAGAAAGAGAAACACCTTGCGTATCATTTTTGCTTCCTCCTCTCAAACTGGCACAGATCCGAATCGAACGATGGATACGATTCGTTCCCAAGGATCCCTGCCCTGTTTTGCTATTATACAGGGGAATTGGCGAATTACTGCGTTCGATCTAGGTAAAGAAAAAAAATCCGCAGGTGCATTCTCCTGGCGGACATTTTCCCCCTTGCTTTGATTTGTCTACTGTCCAGCCTAGGATGCGGAGCATTTTGCCATGGTGAATACTCCTTTCGGGTTCATATTGCAGCCTCCAAGTAAGAGGGCACGATAGCGCAGTCCCAAATTGAGTGGAATGCCCTAAGTGACAAGGCGGTCTATAATCGGAAGGATGAAACGAATTGGGATTCTCACTTCGGGAGGAGACGCTCCCGGAATGAATGCAGCCATCCGGGCAGCCGTGCGCATGGGTATCGACCGTGGGGCGGAGATTTGGGGCATCCTGCGAGGCTTCGAAGGTTTGATTTGTGGAGAATTCCAACCGATGGAGCTATCTTCCGTTTCCGGCATCATTCAACGCGGGGGTACGGTGCTCTTCACCGCCCGTTCTGAACATTTCAAAACGGAAGAAGGATTGCGATTGGCTGTGGATCAAATTCAAAAGACCGGGGTGGAGGGATTAATCCTCATTGGAGGAGACGGTACTCTACGCGGGGCCATCGCTTTGGAAGAGCGTGGGATTCCTACGATCGGTGTTCCCGGCTCGATCGACGATGACTTATGGGGCACCGACCATACCATCGGCTTCGACACGGCTGTCAACACCGCTCTCGACGCCATCGACAAGATCCGCGACACGGCCACCTCGCATGAGCGTTCCTTCATCGTGGAGGTGATGGGCCGCACGGCCGGGTACATTGCCCTGATGGCCGGGCTTGCCGGTGGAGCAGAGTACATCCTGATTCCGGAGTTGCCCTATAACCTGGCCGAGTTAGCTGCAGCCAACCAACGGGCACACTCCAGACAGAAGCGGCATTTTATTATCGTGTTGGCCGAAGGTGTGGCGGACGCCTACGGGCTGGCGCAGGAAATCGCCCGACGCACGGGGGTGGAGGTCAAAGTGACCGTGCTGGGCTATATCCAACGGGGTGGAAACCCCAGCGCCTTTGACCGTTATATGGCCTCCCGCCTGGGTGCATCCGCTGTGGAACAATTGTTGGACGGGCAACGCGGACAGATGGTCGGCCTGGTGCAGGATCGTGTCGCTATCACGGAATACCAGGAGGCGGTCAGCCGGCGGAGACCAATTGATCAGGACCTCTACCGACTGAGCCGGACCTTGGGCCTTTGATGAAATCCTTTTGGACTCTTCGTCTACAACTGGTCCTGTTGATCGCCATCCTTTTGGGGGTGATGGTCTTCGGGACGGGACTCTTTCTCTCTTTGCAGGCTGAAGCGGCCTTGATTCGGGAAAAGACGGAGAAAATCACCGGGATTACGCAGCAGATGGCGCTCTATTACGACAAAGCCATTACCAAATTGGATACGAACCCGACCTATCAAAGCGCCACGGCCAAGGAAAAACGCCAAATACTGGAACAGGAACTGACACAGTTTACTTCTCTGGTGGCCCAAACCTACCCCAACATTTTCTATGGCTATTTCCTGCTCGAATTTGGCGCCCCCATCGCTTACCGACCGCAACCCGGCCTGGATGAGCCTACTTCGTTAAAGATATCCACCCCGATTCAAGCAAACGGACAAGAGATCGGATGGACATTCGCCTACGAGGACAAGGCGGTGGTCACAGCGCAACTAAACCAATTGCGCCTGATCTCCTGGGGAATCATGGGGGTCGCCCTGTTAATCGGGGTGGCGGGTGCGTTCCTGATCGGCACGAACCTCTCCCGCGGCTCAACCCGCATCAAGCAAGGATTAATGGGCATGGAAGGTGATCTGACCGTACGCATCCCACGGATGACCGGCGAGATGGGTCAGATCGGTGACGCGATCAACCGGCTCGCGGGAGCCTATGAGGAAACGCGTGATTATACCCGGTATGTGTTGGAAACCATTTCCACCGGCATCGTCTCTTTAGACGAACAAGGAACGATCAACGTCTTCAACCCGGCCGCGGAAAAATTGCTGGGTCTTAAAGCAGTGGATTGCCTGGGGCGGTCATTTGTGGAAGCCTTGAGGCCAACGACCATGCCTCAGGGCCAACGGATGATCAATCTGCTGACCGAACATCAGAAAGGGGAGCAAGCCCTGGTGATTTCTTCCAGCCACGGTGAGCCGGTGGAATTGGGATTGACCGTCAGCAATCTCGTCACTTCCTCGGGGCGGGAGGCCGGGAAGGTACTCACGATCGAGGACCTGTCCATCAAGCGGAAGCTGGAAGAGTTGTTGCGCCGTTCCGACCGTCTTTCGTATCTGGGCATGTTCACAACGGGGATCGCGCATGAGTTACGCAATCCCCTGGCTTCGATTAAAGGCTATGCCCAACTGCTGCTTGGAAAAGGTGATGCCATATGGGGTACATCAACTTCCGGGATACAAGGAAGCGGTTATCTGCTTGGTAATTCCTGGAGTGGCCTATGTTGGAAGAGAAGGCGAGAGAGCAGAAGGTGACGATCCGACAGCACTTGGAGTTCACATCGCCTGTGCTGGTAGACGAACAGAAAATTCAACAAGTGTTTTGGAACATCCTTTTAAACGGTTTACAGGCGATGCCCCAGGGTGGTGAGCTGGAGGTTACGCTGAAAGAAACATCCGGCGAGGTCGTGACCTCCATTCGCGATAGTGGGCCGGGTATTCCGATGGATCAACAGACCCAGGTCTTTGACCCCTTCTTCACGACCAAAGAACGGGGCTCCGGTTTAGGGTTGGCTATTAGCCTACGAATCGTGGAGACTTTGGGCGGCCGGATCGATTTTGAAAGCGAATCCGGCCGGGGTACAACATTCTGGATTCGCCTGCCGGTCGCTAAAGGAGAGGAGTCACTATGAAGATTCGGGAGCAATTTAAGGTCTTGATCGCTGATGATGAAAGTTCCCTGCGCTCTTTGTTGCGGGAAATCCTGCAGGATATCGGCCTCCAGCGAATCCAGGAAGCCGCTAACGGGGAGGACGCCTTGCAGATGTTGCGCAAGGAACCGTTCGACCTCCTTTTTTTAGATATAAAGATGCCCAAACGAGATGGCCTTTCCGTATTGCGAGAAATGAGCGGAAAGGAATGGATGCCACGAACCGTGGTGCTGACGGCCTTTGGTGACTTCAGTATCGCCTTGGAAGCCACCAAGCTGGGCGCATTCGACTATATCAACAAGCCCTTCAACATCGAAGAGATCAAGAAACAAGCGGAGAAAGCCCTCCATCTTCAGGAACTGGAAGAGGAAGTGAAGGTCGTTCGTTCTGAGCTCTCCGAGAAAGACCTGGGAGAGCGAATCGTGGGCCGTTCGGAGAAGATGCTGGAAATCATTAAGACCGTGGGCCGCATTGCCAATTCCTCAGTGACGATCCTGGTGATGGGCGAAAGCGGCACAGGCAAGGAGTTGATCGCCCGAACCATCCATCGCGCTTCGGGGAGGGCCGCCGGGCCGTTTATGCCGGTGAACTGTGCCGCCATCCCCGAAACGTTGTTGGAAAGCGAGCTGTTCGGCTACGAAAAAGGCGCATTTACGGGTGCGGGGGCTCGTACGGTTGGTAAATTCGAGGCAACAAAAGGAGGAACGATCTTCCTTGATGAGATCGGGGATATGACACTGAATTTGCAGGCCAAATTGCTGCGCGTGCTGCAGGATCATACCTTTATGCGCGTGGGCGGAACGGAACCCGTACAGGTGGATGTGAGAGTGATCGCGGCCACCAACCAGGAGATCGAAACCATGGTCAAAGAGAACCGGTTCCGTGAAGATCTGTTCTACCGATTAAATGTATTAAAATTACAAATTCCTCCGCTGCGTGAGCGGCGGGAAGACATCAAGGATTTAGCTCTCTACTTCATGGCCAAATCCACCAAGGAATGCGGCAAGATGGTGCGGGGCTTCTCCAACGAATCTCTGGATTTGCTTTGGGGGTATTCCTGGCCGGGAAACGTGCGGGAACTGGAAAATAGTATCGCCCGTGCCGTGGCAAAAACGGCAAGCTCAATTCTGACGCTAGAGGATTTCGATTTGCCGAAGGAAACAGTCACGCAAGAGACGATCCCCTTGGTGCCACTCGCTCAAGCCACGGCCGAGGTGGAAAAGAAGCTGATTCAACAGGCCCTTACCGCCTGCGATGGAAACCAAACTCAAGCGGCGAAATTACTGCAAATCTCCCGCCAAACACTGGCGAGCAAGATCAAGGAGTACGGAATTCAAACCTAAAGAAGCAGTTGGTTGGTTTAGCTCGGCAGCAGCTTCCAAGACCCTGAAAAACGCTTGTCCCTACTCCGCCACTTCCTGGTAGAGGAAACCAAAGTCACGGTTTTGCACGAAGGCCTGTAAGATTTTAATCCCGTTTTGGCTGTGTGTCACCACTCGTAAGAACGATCCTTCCTGAGTGACTTGAGGCGCGCCTAACAGGCTTAGGAACGTTTCTCCGGGGAAGACCAGCGAGTAGGATGCACTCATACCATTCGCAATCATGTTTTGGTCCGCAGCCGCACTCTTTTCATCCCGATAGCGCAAGAGGAAGGTTACCTTTCCTTTCTCTGCCATGTCTGGGAAGGCGGCAAAATCCAGAAAGCTCGGGCTCAGAAAGTATTTCGCTCGTTCCCGAGATTTTTCTAAGAAATTTGTTGCAGTGGTGGTCGGGTCCAGTGCGACCAAAGCTTCCGCGCCTGGAGCAGCAGGAGCGGGTCCCAAGTAAAACGAGGGCACGCCTTGCAACGAAGAAGCGAAAGCGGCCCAGGCTGGTGTTTGCGCGACGGAAGTGGCGGTGCCACTGAATGCTTTCAAAATTTCCGTGCGAGTAAGCGTGGCCTCCAGCGGGGGGGAGTAATGCTCAATCACCAGGACGTCCCCCTGGATGGCGAGTTGGCCCAAAGTTGCGAACCGATTGCTTTCAAAGTAGGGCGCGTTATAGAGCAGGGCTTGACCGGAAATCTCCTCTGCATATCCCTCATTCTTCAGTGTGGTCTTGAAGGTGGTCCAATCGAAGGAACCGCGGACAATTTCTAATGGAATCCAGGGTATCCAAGCGGATTCCTGTAATTGCTGCCAATCCAATTTCACTTCTTGAGCCAGGTCGGGGGTATTGAACAGTTGGAACAGGGAACTGCTTAGGTCATAAGGGCTCGCTTTTTGCATGAACTCAAACAGTGCACCGTTGGTGGCAGTGGTGGTGGTGATTGTTTGCCGCAATAGCCGATAATCGGTGTAAAAAATCCCCCCGCCGGTCGTCAGGGCATCCGCCGGTAAATAGGTTGCCAGTGGCTTGGCGTCTGCTGTGGGACCGTTGGCTTCCTTGGGTACCAGGGTATAGAAAAGAAACGCCAGCGCGATCCCGAGTGCCACGAAGGGAATGGCAAGCAGCCAACGGTTCCGGGTTTTCACTTACCGCAAGAGGAACAACTGGAATGAGAACATGAGCTGGAACAACTCCCTCCCGAGGAAGGAGTGCTCACTCCGGTAGCAGCAAAGCTGGACATGATCCGCTTGCTATCCTGACTCCGACAAGAAGGACAACAGATCTCCACGTCGCCTGCGTTCATGTCACAGAAAAAAATCTCAAATCTGTGGTTGCAACTTTTACAACGGTATTCGTAAATGGGCATCAGGCAAACCTCCGTTTCCATTATGTAGAACAATCGGGGAAGCCCGTCAAATTCCAGGGTACTATGTTTTGCGTTGGATTTGATCCCTTCCCAGGATCGGGTTTTTCGAAATCACTAAAGAAAGAGGATGCTAGGGGAAGGGGTTCGGAGTCGGATTGTCCTTGTTCCAACCCAGCTCTGAAACTACATGCTCGGTGTAGAGCGCCCAACCCTCCCCATTTGAGGTTCAAGATTTGAGATTTGAGATTTGAGATTTCGGAGGCTGTACCGTACTCAATTGAAGGCGCCAACTCCAAAGAACGCTAAGGGCTCGCCGGTTCTAGCAGCTTCTTTTGGATCCAGTCTTCCACGACTTGCTCTAAAAGAGATAGGGGGATTTTTCCTGTACCCAGAATCTGCTTGTGAAATTGCTTGAGATCGAACCGATCTCCCAGCGCGTTTTTGGCTCGTTCCCGCAATTCCAGGATTTTCAGCATTCCCACCATGTAGGCAGTGGCTTGGCCGGGTGCCGAGGCATAGCGTGCGACAGCCTGCTCCGCCTCATTGGCCGCAAAACCAAGGGCATTGATCAAGTAAGTCTTGGCTTGCTCCCAGGTCCAGCCCTTGGCGTGAATTCCAGTATCGATGACCAAGCGGGCGGCGCGTAATGCTTCCAGTTGCAAGCGCCCCAGCTCTCCGGCCGGATTTCCCTCAAACCATCCCAGCTCCCAAGCCAACTGCTCGGCATAGAGCGCCCACCCTTCTTCAAGGGCAACATAGCTCAGCTCGAGACGACAAGCGGGAAGCGACAGGAAAAACACCATCGACAACTGCAGGTGATGACCGGGTATCGTTTCGTGATAGACCGTAGCGGGCAGGCTATATCTCGTTGCTTGGCCTCCGGCATAAAAAATGCCGGGGCGGTCGGGTGTGCCGGACGTGTAGAAATTGCCCATCGTGCTGGGCTTGATCTCCACCATCGGGAAGTTCGGCGGAAGGTCGAAGGCGATTTGCACCCGCGTTTCCGCTTCCGTGACTAGGGTGCGAGCTGTAGCTAATACCTCTGCTCCCGAGTAGACCCCCTGTTCCTGTGTCAGTCGGGCGAAGAGTTCGGGTAAGCTTTTGTCAGCGGGATAGCCGATTTCCGCAAATCGGGTCCGCATCTCCTTTTGAACCCGCTCCAGTTGTTGTATACTTAGATTGTGGATTTCCTCGGCGGACAGGTCCGTGGATGTGTAATGATGAAGAAGGGTGGCGTAGTAGGCTGCGCCATTTGCTAGCGAACCAATGCCGATCCCTTCGGGAGCCCGCGTTAGCAGCCCTTCGCAGTAGGAAAGCAACGCTTGGTAGCCGGGCAGTACCGATCGCTCTATCGCTTTCGTGGCATTTTGCAGCAATTGGTCGCGCTTTTCCTCGGATAGTGGGCCATTGGCGGTTTTGGAAACAAGGGTTTGGTAGAAGGTGGTAGCGGTGGGGTTGCTGTTGGCCATCGCCTTCAAATCATAGATTACGGGAGCAAGCAGAGGGCGCGGAAGGATCACGCCGGCCTTTTCCCGCTGTTTCAATCCCTGGATCAATTGATCGCATTTGCGTTGGACTTGGTTCAGACACTGCAAATAGCTTTCGCATTGCGCTTCGGTCTCCAACGGGTGAAGATCCGTAAAGAATTGCTCAAGCTGGTAGTGCTGGCTGAACACGGTGGGGTTGAATGAGTAGTCGTTGTAGAGATAGGGGTGGCCGGCGACACGGTCGTCCAGATACCAGTCGTAGGCTTTCGCTGTCAGTTGCTGTTCTGAATCAAGTTTAGTGAAATCATACTGACGCAACAGATTCAGTACAGACTCCTCCAAGGCCTGTGTTTCCCGCAGAAAGCCGTCTGAGAGGTCGTTCAAGTTTCCCCAACCTCCGCGTCCCGTGGTGATCATGTATTCCGGCTCGCGCTGAATTAGGCGGAGAAATGACTTCTCTATGAAGGTGTCGAAATCCAGATTCTCCAAATCCGCAATCGAAGAAGGGGAGGGAGAGGGAGAAGGGGGAGCCGAGCAACCTCCCAATAAAAGACAGATCAGCAGAAATGCAATGGTCCATTGACGTTTTCTCAATGTAATCCCTCCGTTTCTCGCGAGTTCTCCAAACGTTGTTTCCACAGCGGCCGCGCCGGCCCTGCCTTTTGTAGGGAGTGATACGTCAATTGCTCTCCATTCCACAAAACCGCATCGATCCCGTAGGGCGAGGGGGCCAGTCGTTGAACATCTCGGGTGCTTTGCAGTCGAACGATCCGCGCATCAACTCTGGCGACCTCGACTCGGTTCACCCCGGTTGCTCCTCGGCATACTCATCATTTTCCACTCCCAATCCGGCATCGCGCAAGACCGGTCGCCTCCTTACGGGTTATCTTCCACAGTAGAAGCTGATCTGACTTCACCCGACGAGCCTCGCTTTCCTTCTCTTTGTACCTTCAGCGGCGCTCTCTCTGATCGCAGCGGCGCCCTCATGGTCGCTTCTTCTTTCTTGCACGGATGAACCGATACAGCAACCATGTCGGAAGTCCCATCGCCGCGCCGGCTTCCATGCCAAGCAGAATCCACCTTCCAATCTGGGGATTCGATTCCGTCTGTACGGGAATTGTAAGCAAATCGGAAACCAGGACCCCCCTTTCGGTGACCGATAGCTCGCCAGACCCTGCAAAACCTTGGTAGGTGGAAACGGTTTCGTCGCGCAGAGAAACTCGCCATATCTTGGAAAAATCCCGGTTTAGTGCGATGAACACCTCACTCCGATTCGGTAGAAACACCATCGAACACAGGGTGGAAAAATCCCCGTCACTTTGTGCTCGACGTAACGTTTCAAACGCTTGTGTGGCGTCAAAACGGTCAAGCGTTTCAGCGATATATGCCCAGGCTTTCTGATAGCGGTCCGCTCCCGCGCCCCGCGTTTGTCGGAAATCCTTTCCCGCAAAATCGGCCAGGGAAAAATTGGCCATCAGGAGGAATTTCCCTTGAATGGGCGTGATCCGATTCTTCTCCGCCCCTGGTTCCAACACGAAGGCGTTGCCCTGGGAATCGGCAATCAAGGTGTGGAGAGAGGTCTGCCCCTCGACAACGCGGAGACTCGATAGCAAATCCATCGTTTGGGAGGCACTGGAGGTCTCTTCCAGTGCATAGTCCGATACACGCCAGATGTACATCTGGTCTGGCCCGGCCTGCACCGCCGGCCATTCCGGTAAGAGCATCTGTACGCTGGAAAAAACACCATCGCTGTTCATGCCTACGGTGGAATACCAGGCTCCCTCTTGCGGGAATTCCATCCGGAAAACTTGACGCTCGTTTTTCCAGATCAGGCGAAACCGCAACTCTCGTGGTGGATAGTCAAAGTTCATCCCGTAGATCGGTTCGCCGGTATAGACTGCAAATCCCGTGCAGGCAAAGCGAAGCGCTGGATCAACGCCGACTTCCGCCGATATAGGTCCGCCGGATAGCAAAGAGAAAAGCAGGCAAAGCAGGACAAGCCGAAATCATTTCTTATAGAACTTATTCCTCAATTTCGGTTCAAGCCAGTTCCACAAGCTGTTCCTCCGGCCAGCCGGCAAACGAATTGTATCCGCAAGCGATAGGTTCGATTTAGTCAGTTCGACAACCATGCTCGCACTCTTTCCCCAAAACGTTCCAAAATTGGATCAAAACCGACGGAGATTCGTTCACTACCCTTTGTATCGAAAGGAGCGGCGCTACGGTCGCTCCTTTCGTCCTCGTTGCCGCAAGCGGTTGCCCAAGCACGTTGGAAAACCTCCATGTTTCAGCTTGCGGTTCGTGTCCATCTACCCTTCAAATCATATCTATTGGATGTTGGGTGACCGGCCTTTCGTTCGGAAAACAGCAGGGCCCCGGCTGGCAGCCTTGGCTGTATCTTGTTGTGTGGTGAAATCCGGCGGGTTCACCCGACTCAGAGGGATGGATCACGCTGACATTGAATTTCGAGTCCTTCTCTGCGGCCCGAGCTCGTCTGCTGGGACTGGGCCGGGCGGTGGAAATCCTCGAACCTCGGGCATTGCGCTGCAGTGTGCAGGACTTTGCCGAACAGATCGCCAATCTTTACAAGGACCGGACTGTATCCAAGATAGATCGGGACTTTTCTTGAACGAAATACTCCCGATTCGCATCGTCGAGAAATAGATCGCACTTCTCGATGCCGCATACCATCACATGCTGGACAAGTCTGAATCGATCTAGCCTGGCGAGTCTTGGCAGGGGATCAGTGCAAGAGCGTCTGCATGAGTTAGTCAACAATTGAACAACGTCCCTGAGAATCCGAATGCTGATTCCACGTCGTGCGAAGAAACTAAGCTCCTGCGGGTGAGGCAAATGCTTCCAGCATCTTCAGCGCCCGTGGTAAGAGGCGGGCCAAACGCCGCTTTCGCTCGTGCAAAGCCGAGAAACGGAAGGGAGAATGCCTCTCCAAGTCCTCCAGGTACTCGCGCGAAACCAATCTTCCGGCGGCGCCCACTGCACTGATCACCAACAAACGCAAACTACCAACCAACAGCTCTTGAAAAGGTAGCGCATCCGGTTGGGGGAAATAGATCACGCCTTGGGTAACGCGAGCACCGAAGGTTAGCAGTCGATTTGTGATTCCATCCAATGGCCAACGGGTCGCTGTTTGCGAAAACACGGTGAGGATCCCGGCTTTGCGGTCGTCGATTACATCCTGGAGATCGTCGGCCAATTGCATGTAACAACCGAGCCCATACAGAAACTGGGCTTGCTCGCAAGAAACATCTTTCGCCACCAGGTAACCGTCGGCTAAGACCGAGGCTCCACCCTTGGCGAAGGAGATACCCAACACATCTGGAAAATGGACCTTTCACGGCCATCGGAGGGCGAAACTGTATCGCCTTCCAGTTTTTGGCGGAAACGTCGGTTGAACTCACGTTTGTCCTGTAGGGAGAGAGCTGGATCGTCGAGCAGATTGTCGCTGCATGGATACAACATGCTGTAGGCAAAAACGGAGGGAGTGAGCTGGACCGGTTGGCCAAAAAATGTTTGCAATCCGTTCATGGTCCAGACATTGCGCTGGGCCTGGAAAATGTCTTGTGCGGGGATTTTGGAATCGAAACCACGCGCTTGCCGGGCGAAGTGTACACCGACATCCATAAACCCTTTCGACCGGAACGCTTCCACCTGCCGTTCCTCCCAATCCAGTGCTTCTTGGGCAAAATGACCGAATCCGGTAAAGATCCGTTCCTGGCATGCCTGTCGTTCGCTCGGATTGCGGGGGATCCCCTGGAACTCCCTCTCTAAAAAAAGAAGGAATCGGTCGAGATGACTTTCCCGCTCCGTTTGCTGGCGATAGGAGTAGACGGGCTCCAAATCGGGCGTCTGGTTGCTAGCCCACCAGATGTCGCGCGCCTGTTCCCAGAGAGGTCGGGCCATGGGGTGAACGGCTGCATGGTCCGACATTGCATTCATGGGAGCGCAGCCGAACGCGCTCGGTTCGCGCGCCATTTGATTGAAGAAGGGGCTCCTGCCGAGATGTCATCAAGCATCAATCGATCTGCCTTCCAGCGAGATGTAGATCCGTTTATTGATCTTGCCCTTGCTCTTGTAATCCGCGACTCGCATACGTCCTACTTCTTGGGTGCCAGCCACATGAGTTCCTCCATCAGCCTGCAAATCTAACCCCACGATCTCCACAATACGCACTGCGCGAATCCCTTCCGGTAATAGATTGATCTTGGTTCGAATCAGATCCGGGATCCCAAACGCTTCCTGGCGGGGAAGAACGGCCACCCGAATCGGGCGGGCTGCCTCCACCTCCCGATTCACCCGGGTCTCAATCTCGGTCACCAGCTCCTGTCGCATGGTCTGGAACTCGAAGTCCATTCGTCCTTCCAACGGATCCATATTCCCACCCGTGACCTGTGCGCCGTAGTCGCGCCATACCACGCCGCAGAGAATGTGCAATGCAGTATGCGTGCGCATCAATGCATAGCGGCGGGCCCAGTCCAATCGCCCCAGCACGACGGATCCTTCCGCCGGCAACCTGCCCTCCAAGACATGCCAAATCCGATCGTCTTGTTTGAATACCCGGGTTACCGGGGTATCCTGCCCCAAGACAGCAAACCAACCCAAGTCGTGCGGTTGACCACCGCCACCCGGGAAAAAGGCGGTGCGGTTCAATTCCACAGCGCTGGTCTCCGGATCCGCTGTGACCACCATCGCTTCAAACTCGCGGATGTTGCTGTCGGTTTGGTACAAAAGATCGGTCATCGTGTGCCTCCTTTTGCCCATCATATAACGGAGCGAGTCGATGAAGCCAAACTGCTCTTCGATCCCTATCTTCAACCTCGCCCCAGTGCGGAGTTGCTCGACTATTTCGAGTTTGGCCTGTTGCCGGGGATCCCGGGGCTCTACCGGGCCCAAGACCTGCGCTGAACCGAGATCGCACCTTGCCCTCCCCGTTTTGACGCTGCGGCAGTTGGTGGAGGAAATTGGACTAGCGCTGCTGATCCCGATCCATACCGAGCACCCAGAACTGTTCGCCGATTGGGGTCCAAAGCTGCTCGTGCCGGAAAAAGGGAAGCTGATTTTGTTAGGTTAATCGGCTGGAGGACGCCAGTTCGTTCCTACCAGGACAAATTCAGAATCGCTTCCAAATCAGCCAATGCCATCTCTTTCAGTTTTGTTTTGCGCCGTGATGGCGGAATGCTGGCGGCCATAGCCGGGATTTGTTCCCTGTCCACGCCCAATTCGCGCAATCGAGTGGCGGCTCCCCAGCGTTGTAGGCAGGAACGCATTCGCGCCGTGCCTTCCTTAACGCTGTCCGCGTCCCACACGTTGCGCGCCCATCGGGCAAATGTCGCGGGATAGGTCGGCTCCATATATTCGATCCAGGCCGGGTGAATCACCCCTAATCCCGCGCCGTGCGCCACCTGGGGATAGAATGCGCTGACTGTGTGCTCCAATCCGTGGGTCATGAAATCGCCGACCATGGTGGCGCCACTGACGCCGTTTAAAGCCAGGGTTGCCGCCCAGGCCAGGTTGGCTCGGCTGGCATAGTCCTGGGGCTGTTGTTGCAACCGATCGGTTGCCACAACAATCGAACGCAGCAAAGACTCGTCCAGGGCCAGGGCCGTTTCCTGGTCGCGGGCGGAGAAATAGAATTCCATCACATGGGACATCGCATCGATCGCCCCGTTGCGAGTTTGTTCCCAAGGCAAAGACAGTTGTGCCGAAGGATCCACAATGGAAACGGTGGGGTAGAAAAAGCGACTGCCGAGACCCCACTTCTTTCGCTCGGTTTGATGGGTTAGTACGGCGAAATGGTTCATCTCCGAGCCGGTGGCGGAAAGAGTGAGGATCACGAAGACGGGAAGGGCGCATTCAATCTTGACCGTTTCCTCGTAGGCCTGCCACAGATCTTCCAGGAATACACCCGCCGCAATCGCCTTGGCGGTATCGATGGCACTTCCGCCTCCGATGGCCAGCACTCCGTCCACTTTCCGTTTGCGGGCCTCGGCTACGCCTTCCAGCGCCTTATCCAGCGTGGGATTTGGTTGCACCCCCCAAAGTTCACCCCATTGAATTCCGGCGGAAGCCAAGGAAGCGGTTGCTCTTTCGTAGACGCCATTGGAGCGGATCGATCCTCCGCCGGCCACCAGTAGAAGGTTCCGGCAACCCTTGGCGCCAATTTCGGAGCCGACAGTTTCGATCGTGTTGCGGCCGAAGACCAGCCGCGTGGGATTCTCGAGAATGAAGTTTTCCATGGCATGATTTTACCAGAGAAGTGTGCCAAATTCCGTGGAGCGATTTCGTCGTCTGCCGGAGATCTAAAGTTATAAGCTTTGCTGTGGTTCCAGGCTACCGTTTCGTTTGTGCAGCTTCAGCGCAGCATTGTAGCTATTTCACCATCAAATCCGTCGGGAACCGAGTGAGTATTAAGGGCCCCGACTCTTGAACAATCACGCAATCTTCAATTCGCACGCCAAAACGCCCGGGTAGGTACACACCGGGTTCGATGCTGAAGCACATCCCGGTCCGCAACGGTTCCCGATTGCTGGACAACAGGTAGGGCTCTTCGTGGACATCTGTGCCCAATCCGTGTCCCAGCCGATGATTAAAATAGGGACCATAACCAGCCTGGGTAATATGATCGCGGGCAATCGTGTCCAACTCTCCCAAAGGAATCCCTGGCTTTATGGCCGCCAGCGCTTTTGCATGGGCGGTGCGAACCACATCGTAGACCCGGAGGAATTCGGGATCGGGTGGGCCCAGGTGAATCGTTCTCGTGATGTCGGAGTAATAATGATTCAGGCGCCCGCCAAAATCGATCACGACTGCATCCCCTTCCACCAGTTGCCGGTGGCCGGTACGATGATGCGGCATCGCTCCGTTCGGGCCGGCGGCGACGATCGGCATCGGCGGGTCCGGTTCTACGCCTTGTTGCAACAGCGTAGAAATAAGGATCGAGGCAATCTCCAATTCCGTCTTTCCTGCCCGACATCCTTCGATGGCATAAGCGATCGCAATATCCGCCACCGCGCCCGCTTGTTGCAGGTGTTGGATTTCGCTTGCAACCTTGGTCACCCGCAAGGACTTGATCGCATTTTCTTCAATTCCTACCGTCAGGGAAGGAAAAGCGCGCAGTAGGTCCAAGACCACCCTGGCCGGAACGCTGTGATCCAGGGAAATTGGCAGGTTTGTTGGTAGTTGTTTTACCTCCTTGCGGACGAGCAGCAAAGGATCCTCTCCGTCTTCCCAGGCCGAGATTTGCAGATACGGCACAAACGCAGCGAACTCCGCTTCGCTCATCTTGGGTACGATCAAACGGGGAGTGCCCTTCCCCGGGATGGAGAGTAAGAGCAATCGTTCCAATCCCAGGGGGCGGACCCCCAGCAGGTACGCAAAATTTGGGACAGCAGAGACAAACTGGGCGCCAATCTGTTGCAAACTAAGCGTTTCTTGAATCTGACAGATTCTGTTCAGATACAGTTCAATTTCCATGGCCTTTCCCTTCCAAGTCCTTAGTATCTTTGGTAGCGAAATGCTTTCACGGTCTGCTCACAACGAGCTGCTGATGCAGCGGCTATCGGTTACTTGTGGAATAGGAAACGAGCAACCGGAGTGCGCGACTCGGTATTGACAATCTTTCACTGAAACCGGGCAAATCTGCCTGAATTCTCTTCTCAAGGTTGAGGGAGCGGGTAAGCCCGCCTGCACGCGCCCGTTTACGGCGCAGGATAGGTGATCCGTGCCTCCTGCGGGGGCAACCATTCCACCTTGGCGCCCAAATTCTCCGAAATGAAGCGCAGCGGCATCATCGTCCGCCCTGGGGATTGGATGAACGGAATGACGTTGGGATTGCCGGGATCGATCAATACATAACTTCCGTTTACGGACGCAGAATTCTGTCCGATCCAGAGCTCGATTTTATTGCCTAGGTGGTTGATCTCCACCTTGTCTGGGGGGTACCAGTCCACGGTAGCACCCAGCTCCTCGGCCGCATAGCGGATGGGGAGGAAAGTGCGGCTTTCCACGATCACCGGCCTGGTGTCCATCGTTTTAGGGGTAGTATCGACGAAATAGGTGGTGTTCCCGATGAAAAAGTGCAAAACCAACGGCATTGGGCTCACGGTCAGCGTTGGTGCAGGTGGGATCACGGTAAGCGTTGGTGCAGGTGGGGTCACCTCCAGAGCCGCTGTCACCCAAACCGCTCCGTCGGCATCATCGGCAGAAGTGGTCC
>JAPLHX010000150.1:16686-21275 GCA_026389415.1 Coprothermobacterota bacterium
GTCACCTCCCGCAGAGAGCCGTCGTAGTCCTTTGTCTCATTAATCAGCTCCACCAGGGGGTAGCTGGGGTCATCATCGGCAAAGGCGGCACCCACAACGATCCCCTTTTCTCCGGTATCCCCTTTCGTCAGGCCGAACACCACGTGTAAAGAGGCGTTGGCGGGAATGTAGATATGATAATAATCACCCGTCACACCCGTGTTTCCACCGGCTGTTATCCCCGGACAGACCATCCACAATCCCGGGGTGTACTTATTGCCGTCCTCCATGCTGATGGCGTTGTACAACTCCGCGTTGCCATCGGCAAACGTCCACGAGTTGAGACCGAAGGTGATCGGTTTAGCAGTGGGAGCCCATCCATTCCAACTGGCGCTGGCGGCATTGGCAATGAAGTCGTAAGTCACCACCGGCGCGGCCATGCTGGGGGGTAGACCAAGACCCAATCCCAGCAGGCAGAGCAACAATACCAAAACACCTGCAATGAGCTTCTTCATGTTCTCCTCCTTTGTTTTTTATTTCGTTCTTCCATCCACTCCAGTAGATACTTACGCAGCAGCAATCCGCGTTGTTTTGGTTCTTCCCTACTTCGAATGACCCCTAGGGTCTCGTCAAGAACACGGCATAAACCGCCCTAAATTTTCGTTCTACCGTCTTCTCCGCTGCTTGCACACTATTATAGATCCGTAGAGAAGCTTGCGATAACAACCAATCCGTCAATTTCCGTTGGATGGGGTTTTGGTTTTCCAGATGCGAGCGATCAGATAGATCAGAATCCCAATGATCGCCAAAGCCAGCAAAACCTTACCCATCCCCACCAGTAGGATCTGCAAACCGACCCCGATGCCGGAGATGTTTCCATAATGGAGACAAAGGTCCAGCAGGACTCCACCGGCCAGTACGGAACCGATTTGACCGGAAACGTTGGCGCTGGCGGCATGCATCAAAAGATAGTTGTGCCGGTCTTCGGCCTGGCCGATTTGGTGAACCAGCCGGGCAGACATCGGGAAGGAAGAGAGTCCCGCCGCCCCAATCAATGGATTGACGGATACGCCGACAGCGCGCAATCCTTTCGCCACAAGCACACCGATCGCCGTGGAGAGCATGAAGGCCAATAGACCAAGGGCAAAAATCAGCAGGGTATCCCAGCGCAAGAAAATCTCTGCCTGCATGGTGGAGCCAACGGCGATTCCCAGGAGTAGAGTGACGAGTCCGGCCAGAGGCCAGGATATTGCCGAACATCAAGGTCCCAATTAAGGGAATGGCCATCGGACTGAGAAAACCAACCAAGATCGTGATCAGATAGGGAAAGATCTTGATCATGGTGTCGCTTACTTTCACGGTACCGATCTCCATCCGCGTCTTCCGTTCCTTCGAGGTGGTGAACAAGCGCATGATCGGAGGTTGGATCAGCGGGACTAGTGCCATGTAGGAGTAGGCCGCGAGAGTGACCGTCCCAAGGATTTGCGGAGCCAGTTGTGAGGCAACTACGATCGATGTTGGACCGTCCGCGCTGCCAATCACGCCAATAGAAGCGGCCTCAAATAAACTGAACCCCAATAGGATCGCCACGATCATGCTGCCGAAGATCCCGATTTGTCCAATCGCGCCGAACACGATCAGCCATGGCTTTTCCAGCAGGGGGCGAAAATCCATCATCGCCCCGATCGAGACGAAGATCAGCAGAGGCAATACTTCATTCTTAATCCCATACTGAAACAACAAATCCAAGAACGAACCTGTTTCCCGCAACGGGGAAAGAGGTAGGTTGACCAACAGGATCCCAATGCCGATGGGCAGCAACAACAGGGGCTCATATTTCTTGTAGACGGCAAAAAACGCCAGCAGAAGACTGATCAAGATCATGATCGCTTCTTTCCAACTCGGCAGATAGATCAATCCTTCCATCCTGGGGTCCTTTCTCCGTTGGTGGCAGTGGGCTTTTTGGTTTTCCGGCCTGGCGGGTCGGTAAGGTGGTCTCTGCTGATCGCTTCAAGGTTTCGCATGGTTCTCAAAAGGAAAGACCTGGTAGGAAGGCAGAAAGGATCGTAAGCAAGCCGAAAACGGCAAATAGCGTTCCCGCTACATAGCGCAAAATCCTGCGGGGAAGTAGGCGGCCCAGACGGTTGCCAATGAAAACAAAGGTGCCATCTACGACAATCATGGCCAAACTGGCGCCCAACCAGACCGGTAGTGGTTGCTGGTACTGTGCCGCCAGAGCCAAAGTTAACAACTGCGTCTTATCGCCCAATTCCCCCAGGAAAAAGGAGAGGAACGTAGCCCAGAAGGGCGACGCGGATGAGTGCACTTTCTCCTCTTCCCCCTTCTCTTTTTCCAAGAAACTCTTGAGGGCAAAAAAAAGGAACAGGGCGCCCGCGATCAGCTTCAAGGCCATCGGTGGTAACAAGCTGAGCACGGTTTCCCCCACCAGCACGGCAATCCCCATTAGGACAGCTACGGCCACCACGATACCGGCCAATACGGGCTTCCAAGGGTATTTGCAGGCCAGCGTGATCGAAAGGAAATTGGTTTTGTCGCCCAGTTCACCAAGGGCGATCAAGCCAAAGACTGTCACCAAAATGGTCCACGTATTCAATCGCCAATCTCCTTTGCTGCTACGAAAAAGACCTTTAACATGATCTTTCATCCAGGGATCATGTTAAAGGTCTCGTTTCCTCTGGTTCGAGGCGCAAGACCAGGGGTTAGCCGGTATGTTGGCCTTGCGATGCTAAACTACTCCCCTTTAACGGGTTCAGTCTATGCCGGGGGGCGCAGCGGTGTCAAACAACCGTTCTGCCCGGGTCACTGGATGCAAGGTTTGACACCAGACGGAAGTTTTCCCAAGAATGGGCGTATCTCATGCAGCCATCGCAGAAGGAGACAAACAATGGACGATCAGGTTTTGGAAGTTACAACCCTGCTTTTGGAAGCAGAATCCGCCATCCAGGCTGATAAACGCCACGAGGCCGCGACCAAACTGAGCCAGGCCTATTCCATCGCCAAAGCGGCAAACAATTCGCACCTGATGACGGAAATTACCCAGCAATTCCAGCGGATCGGCCAATTCGTAGCGGACCAGCAGCGGATCGAGATGAACCCGATTGAAACCAAGGGCTGGATTTTGGATATCGGTGGCGGAGGAGAAGGGATTATCGGCCTATTGAACGGTAGGCAGGTAGTGGCGATTGACACGAGCCGGGAAGAGTTGGAGGAAACGCAAAACGATGCCCTCAAAGTGGTGATGGATGCTGCCGACCTTCGATTCCTCTCCGCTTCCTTTGATCGATGCACCGCATTTTTCTCCATGATGTACATCCCGGCGGATCAGCATTTGACCGTGTTTCAAGAGGCATATCGGGTATTGAAACCACTGGGAGAATTCCTGTTGTGGGATGTCACCGTGACGCAAGCTGAAACGGACTGCAACTTGCTGGTCCTGCCGTTGGAGATCCGCTTGCCCAACAAAACCGTGGAAACTGGGTACGGTGTGCGTTGGCGGAAGCAAGAAATGGAAGGATTTTTAGAATTGGCCAAGCAGTCCGGATTTGAATGCATCGATACATGGAAAAAAGGGGCGATCTTCCACATCCGCCTGCGGAAACCACAGAACCGCTCGGGTTGACGCTAGCCCACTCGGTGTGAAGATAAATCCAGCGTCAACCCGGGAATTCTGCCGGGTCTTTCTTGTTTTTCCTACCATGACGACAGACGTTCAACGATGCTCCGCGATTTACGGTACCGACCATGGAAGGCTCATCCCCGTATAATGAGCGCTACTTCGGGTCGTTCCATCGTCTTCGTTCTAGTCTTTGTGGCTATAATGGCCGGTTGTACTGTCCGGGAGTCGCCGCTTCCCTTAGCGGAAGTATGTGAGTACCAAGGGGAGAAACTCTCGTCCTTCTATGATTTCCGGGAAAACTCCATCTTTGGTCCCCAGCAGGTGGATCTCGCCACCTACCGCCTGAAGCTCACGGGATTGGTGGACAGGGAGGTAAGCCTTACTTATCAAGAGATCATTGAGGGTTTTTCTTCTCACCAAAAGGTTGTCACGTTGCATTGCGTAGAAGGCCGGGACGTCACCATTCTCTGGAACGGGGTCTTGCTCAGCGACTTGCTGCTAAAGGCTGGCGTCCGATCGGAAGTAAAAAACGCCATTTTTTATGCAGCGGACGGTTTTACGACTACCCTGCCGTTGGAGTATTTGCAGTCAAAGCAAATCCTGCTGGCCTATCAGATGAACGGCCTCACGCTACCAACCAACCGTGGCTTTCCCTTTCAACTGGTGGCGGAAGCCATGTACGGCTACAAATGGATCAAGTGGGTAACGAAGGTTGAACTCTCCGACAACCTGAACTACCGGGGGTATTATGAAATCCATGGTTTCTCCAACGAAGCGGATCTACCACAGGAAAGCACTGCATCCCCATGAAACTGCGGCAAAGTGTATCGGTTGCTTTAACCGTCGTGCACTGGACTCTGCTGCTGGTGACCTTGTTCTATCTGCTTACCGGCTTTGGCATCACCCAGTTTCGGATCGTGCAGGCGATCACTTTCGGCTTACTCAACAAACCGCTGGCTTTCACCCTGCATGA
>JAPLHX010000159.1 GCA_026389415.1 Coprothermobacterota bacterium
AGGTCTGGGTTGGACCGAGGATATCGCCTTCGCCGCGGACGGCCCGATGGGCTCCATCCGGGGATTTCGCAAGGACAAGGCCATCGCCGTGATCGATGTGAGTTGGGCTCCCTTTGGGGGCGTGCAGGTGGACCCGAACAAACCGATCGAGGCGCAGAACATCCCAGCCGACAAGCAGCTCTACACTGTTCTCCTGCTTCTGGCCGTGCAGCCTTTTTAACGTCAAGGATAGGTCAACACAAAGGGACAGGCGCTGTTACCCGCAGATAGGCCGCCTGTCCCTTTTTCGCTTTTTTTTTTTGTTCTTTTTTGACGAGGGGTGGTGCTAGAATGGTAAATAAATGTGGAGGTTACGAGATGAAGGATAAAAAGCTCAGTATCGGTGTCACTCTCCTGCTGATCGTCCCCCTGCTTTTCCTCTTCCCTGGAGGCAGCCTGGCTCAAGAAACGGCCTTTTCTCCCGTTCCGACTGTCGGTGGGGGCGGCATCAACCCCACCTGGACCTTACGCACCGGCTCCCTGATGGATACCCGCACCTTCGCAGGGATGGACTACGACCCGGTCAGTCAAGCCCTCTACGTTTTTGGAGGGCAGGCCACCTTCCTAATCCTGGATGACCTCTGGGTTCTGCCCACTGGGGCGTCAACCTGGATGCCGGTGACCGTCACCAATACCCCGGCCGAGCGCCAGGAGACAGCCATGGCCTTCCTGGGGGAAAGCGGCCAAGCCTTGCTCTTCGGAGGCGCCAATTACTCGGAGGAGGCGCTGGCGGGTCGTCCCCAAACCCTCGACGGGATGTCGTCCGACTGGAACACTGCCGCGACGCTCACCCAAGATGGCCTCTCCTATCTAGGGGACAGCCTCTTGCGGGATGTGGCTTCCAAGAGCTGGATATCGCTCACCGCTACCGGCCCCTCCCCCCGGTCGGGGCATTCCCTGGTCTGGGCCGGTTCCCAGGCGATCCTCTTCGGCGGCCATAATCAGTCCAGTGCGATGGACGACACCTGGGCTTTCAACCCGGCATCCCAGCAATGGACCGAGCTGCACCCGGCGACATCTCCTTCCGCCCGCGCCTACGCGCAGATGGCCTTCGACCCGGGCAGTGGGAAAGCGATCCTCTTCGGCGGGTTCGACGGCGGAGCCTCCCTCAACGACACCTGGTCCTTCAACCCGACGCTCGGCGAGTGGACAGAATTGACTCCCACCGGCGAGGCGCCCTCGCCGCGCGCTCAAGCGGGCTTTTCTTTCTGCGGTTACCCCGGCAGCGGCGCGGGACGCCTGTTGCTCTACGGTGGGATTGAGTTGCCCGACAATACCGCCACGCACGATAGTTTCTTCTACCACCCGGCCGCCAACCAGTGGCAACTGTTGTCCGAGGCAGGGGAACCCACCCCCTCCTATGCCGGAACCCTCAGCTTCGATGCGGCCGGCGGGCGAGCTATTTATTTCGGCGGCACTTCCGATCTCTACCCGGGCAGCTTGAATGAGACCTGGGCTTTCAGCGCCAACGACCACACCTGGAAATGGCTGGACCAGGGAAGCCCCCCGCCCCCTCGATCCCGCGTCAGTGCGACTTTCGACACCCAGTGCGGGCTTTTCCTGGTCTTCGGCGGCGGCTTCGGCAATTACGACGGGGAGTTCGCCTACGTCAGCGACCAGACCCTCAGCTACGATGTGCAGGCCAACCAATGGTCCGTGTTGGAAGCTAGCGGCGAGGCGCCGTCTGCCCGCTGGCAAGCATCCCTCATCTATTCTCCCTTCCTCGACAGAACGTTCCTCTTTGGTGGCAGTCTGCCGCTGGGGATGGCCTATTACAATGACTTAAGAACTTTGGACGCGGGCGGAACCTGGACTGATCTCGACCCCGCCGACCCTCCCTCGGAGCGAACGGCAGCGGCGATGGTCGCCGACCCACGCAACGGCAAGCTGTATCTCTTCGGAGGACTGAGCAACGCGGAGTATTTCGGCGATACCTACTGCTACGATCCGGTCACCAACGGCTGGACGGAGCTGCACCCGGCTACTTCTCCCTCCCCTCGCTACGTCCATTCCATGGTCTGGGACGATGTTTCCAACCGCATCCTCCTCTTTGGCGGGCGCGACCCCGAGCGGGAAGATCCCTGCTTCAACGACCTGTGGTCCTTCGATCCGGCCGGCGGAGAATGGACTGAACTGCATCCCTCCGGCGCTCTGCCTGC
>JAPLHX010000128.1 GCA_026389415.1 Coprothermobacterota bacterium
CTTGTGGGGGCATGGGGTTCACCTCGGGGGAGAGACTTTTTAACGTGTTTCTGATGCGCTGAACTACGACGTTTCGCGGTCGGCGACGAGGGGGGACAAATCTCAATCTTGCCGGCGGCCTTGAGGGCAAACCACTCGTTGCCTCGCTCCTCGTCTGTCCGCAACCAGGCAAACGACCAGTTCCCCATCTGTTCCAGGAATTGCAGTTCTGCAGGAAGAGGAATGGGATACAGATGGGACCAGCGGCCTTCTTTTCGTTCTTCCACCAAGCCGGCCAGCTTGAGCTCCCGCATGGCACGGGATACATTGTATTGTTGTTTGCCGCTGATCCCGGTCAAGTCACAGATGCAAAGGCCAGGCCAGCGCAGCACCAGGCGATAGAGTCGCAACCGGAACGAATCGGCCAATGCCCGGAAGACGACCGTGAACCGTTCGATTTGGTCGAAATCGACTATATTCATTGTTGCACATTTTAGCATATAATAACGGTCAGTCAATGAGTACATTTACTAAGAATGATCGATGAATAAATCCAACCGTTGCGACTGTAACCAGCCCGTTGCGACGACACCGGCCAACCGGCCAGTCAACTGGAGCCGCACCCTGCTGCTGGGCGCCGGACTGCTGGTGACCTGGGGCTTGGTCTACTGGCAGTTGGAACCGTTTGCCCGATGGTTGACGACCTCAGTCTTCGGTCTTTCGCTGGAGAGCTCCCTGGGCAGTGCGGTGGCGTTTTTCATCTACGACACACCCAAAGTGTTGCTGCTGCTGACCTTAATCGTCTTCGGCGTGGGCGTGTTGCGCTCCTTTTTCACCGCCTCCCGCACGCGGACCATCCTGGCCGGCAAGCGGGAGTTTGTGGGCAACATCCTGGCCGGGTTGCTGGGGATTGTGACACCCTTTTGCTCCTGCTCAGCGGTACCCCTGTTCATTGGCTTCGTCACGGCGGGCGTTCCGTTGGGTGTGACGTTTTCTTTTCTGATTGCCGCACCGATGATCAACGAAGTGGCGGTGGTGTTGCTGCTCGGCCTTTTCGGCTGGCAAGTGGCCGCCCTCTACGTCGGCACCGGGCTGATGATCGCCATCCTGGCCGGTTGGGTGATCGGCCGGCTAAGGATGGAACGGCACGTGGAAGCCTGGGTGTACCAGGCCCAAATGGGCGAGTCGCAAGAGGAACGGCTGACCTGGCCGGGCCGGATCCGCTTCGGCTGGAACTCGGTGCGAGAGATCGTGGGCAAAGTCTGGCCCTATGTGCTGGTGGGAATCGCGGTGGGCGCGGCCATTCACGGCTGGGTGCCTCAGGACTTCATGGCTTCGATCATGGGTAAGGCGGCTTGGTGGTCGGTACCGGTGGCCGTGCTGATCGGGATCCCGATGTATTCCAACGCCGCCGGGATCATTCCCATCGTGCAGGCGCTGCTGGAAAAAGGGGCGGCTCTCGGCACGACCCTGGCGTTTATGATGGCGGTGATCGGGCTTTCCCTGCCGGAGACGATCATTCTACGCCGCGTGCTGAAGCCACGCCTGATTGCAGTGTTCATCGGCGTGGTGGGTTTTGGGATTCTGTTGGTGGGCTATCTTTTCAATCTGGTGATGTAAAGGAGAAACGGAAATGAAGACTGTACAAGTGTTTGGGCCCGGCTGCGCCCGCTGCAAGCAAACCGAACAATTGGTGCGGATCGCCCTGAAGGATCTCGAGCTGGAAGCGGAAGTGGTGAAAGTCAGCGACTACCAGGCCATGGCTGCCGCCGGCGTGATGGCCACCCCGGCTGTGGCCATCGATGGCGCAATCAAAGCCAGCGGCCGGATCCCCACGTTAGCCGAGATCAAGGGCTGGTTGAAAGAGTAATCGGTGATAACCTCGGAAAGCAAAAAGATTCTCTTCTACGCTTGCTCCGGCGGATCAAACACTGGCCAGATCGCCAACGATGCGCCCCGCGAACTGAATCGGCTGGGCAAGGGCAAGATGGGTTGTACCATGGGGCTTTGGACCAACCTGCCGAATGTCGTGGCAGCGGCCCAGGACGGAGTTTGCGTGGCCATTGACGGTTGCGCCTCTGCTTGCGCATTGAAAGCCTTGGCCAGCCAGGGCATCGAACCGGCTCTGCACGTGCTGGCCACCGAACTTGGCATTGCAAAGAGCGGTGATCCAAATCAAATGCTGCCGGAGCAGATCGACAAGGTGGTCGCTGCCGTGCTGGAGCAGTTGTCCGTGACCGACGTGCAAGTCTCTAAAGAGTAGACCGTCTTGGGACGACCGAAAGGGGGAATGAATATGGAGTATTCCATCGGTTTCATTGGGGGTGGCCGTATTGCCCAGATCTTTCTAACAGGCTGGCAAAGAGCCGGACGAATACCGGCTCAGGTCGTGGTCAGTGACACCAACGCGGAAGTCTTGGCTCTCCGGCAACGACAGGTCCCGTCCATTGTCACAACCTTGGCTAACAACCGGATGCCCGCCGGATCGGACATCGTCTTCCTGGCTCTGCATCCACCGGCGATCGGACCTACCCTAGCGGAGATTCGTGATGTCTTGCGGCCGGAAGCGATCCTCATTTCCTTGGCGCCGAAGTGGACCCTGGTTCGTCTGCGCGATGGGCTGGGCGGATTTTCCCGCCTTGCGCGCGTGATCCCCAACGCACCGTCCCTGGTGGGGAAGGGCTACAACCCGGTGGTTTTCTCGGCCGACCTGCCCCAGGAAGATCGGGTGGAAATCCTGGAGCTGCTCCGTCCGTTCGGCCAAGCTCCGATCACGGAGGAATGGAAGCTGGAAGCCTATGCCATCCTCACCGGCATGGGTCCCACGTACTTCTGGTTCCAACTCTACGCGCTCCGCGACCTGGTCTGTCAATTTGGCTTGCCCGAACCGGAGGTCACCACTGCCCTCCGCGCCATGCTCGAGGGCGCCATGGACACCATCACCGCGTCCGGCTTGGCACCAGAGCAAGTGATGGATCTGATTCCGGTGAAACCGCTGGCCGAGGAGGAAGAGCGGATCACCGCCCTTTATCACCAAAAGCTGGAGCCACTCTACCAGAAAATAAAACCATGAGCCCTTCCGCCAAGAAGAAACCTCAAACCCAATCT
>JAPLHX010000041.1 GCA_026389415.1 Coprothermobacterota bacterium
GCTCTCAGTTACCTCGGATTGGGCATTCAGCCTCCTCAGCCTTCGTGGGGCAACATCCTCCAAACTGCTTCCGAATTCATCTTTGCTCCGCGCAACGCTCCCTGGTTGATCGTGTACCCGGGATTGTTTATTTTTCTTACCGTACTATCGATCAACTTCATGGGGGACGGCCTGCGGGACGCGCTGGATCCCAGGTTAAAAGGCGCGCGCTAGTTCCGCAGCGGAAGTCCTTCCGCCGTCGGTTTTGGTTTACAATACCCCCGTGGCATTCGTTCATCTACACGTCCATTCCGAATACAGCCTGTTGGATGGTCTTGCCCGCGTCGACGATTTGGTCGCTCGCGCCAAGCAGCTTGATATGAACGCCCTGGCCTTGACGGACCATGGGGCGATGCATGGCGTGATTCCCTTCTACCGAAAAGCCAAGGAGGTTGGTCTCAAACCAATCATCGGCTGTGAAGTGTACCTGGCGCCGCGGAGCCGATTCAACAAAGAAGGCAAGGTGGACCAGCCGTACCACCTTTTGCTCCTCTGCCAGGACCTCACCGGCTACCGCAACCTGGTCAAGCTGGTCAGTCTGGCTCAGTTAGAAGGTTTCTACTACAAACCACGGGTGGACAAGGAGCTCCTGCGGCAAAACGCTCAGGGATTGATCGCTTGTACCGCTTGTCTGAAAGGCGAAATCCCCCAATTGCTGATGCGGCAGGAACTACAAAAGGCAGAACGGGCCGCCTTGGAATACCAGGAGATTTTTGGGGTGGAGAACTTTTTTTTAGAAATTCAAAACCACCACATGGAGGAAGACAAGGTCTACCTGAACGAGATGGTGGAGTTGTCCCATCGCACCGGCATCCCCTTGGTGGCAACCAATGACAGCCATTACATGAAACGGGACGATTTTCGCACCCATGAGATCCTGCTCTGCGTGGGAACGGGTAAATTCCTGGAGGACACCGAGCGAATGTCCTTCGACAACGATGAGTTCTATTTCAAGACGGAAGAGGAAATGCGCGCCGTAATCCCGATCGAAGACGCCATCGTTCGCACACAGGAGATTGCGGACCGTTGCAATCTGCAACTGGAATTCGACAAATTCTACCTGCCGGCATTCCCCGTCGAGGAAGGAGACAACCCGGATTCCTTTCTGCGGCGACAAGCGGAAGAGGGTCTCCACAACCGTTTCCCGGAAATTACCCCGGAACGGAAAGAACGCCTGGAATACGAGCTGCAAACCATCATCCAATTGGGGTTCTCCGCTTACTTCCTGATCATTTGGGATTTGGTTTCCTTTGCCAAAACTCAAGGCATCAGCGTCGGCCCCGGCCGAGGTTCGGTTTGCGGTTCGCTGGTGGCCTATGCGCTGGGAATCACGGAAATCGACCCCCTGCGCTACGGTCTTTTCTTCGAACGATTCTTGAACCCCGAGCGGATCTCGATGCCCGATGTGGATATCGATTTTGCTTCCGAACGTCGAGACGAGGTGATCCAGTACATCAAACGAAAGTATGGCGAGGACAGCGTGGCCCAGATCGTCACCTTCGGCACCATGGCAGCCCGGGCTGCCATTCGAGACGCCGGTCGGGTGTTGAAAGTACCGCTCTGGCAGGTCGACAGGGTGGCCAAGCTGATTCCTTTCGGCTCCAGTATCGCCGAAGCCCTGGCCTCTGTACCGGACCTGCGCCAACTCTACGACGAGAGTCCCCAGATCAAGGAT
>JAPLHX010000081.1 GCA_026389415.1 Coprothermobacterota bacterium
GTCAAACGGATCCGCCGAGAGCATTTGGCCGATGTGGTGGATCACCGAACCGTAATCGTGCCGCAATTGGGAGCATCCGGCGTGGCAGGGCATACCGTGCGAACACAGTCAGGATTCCGAGTGCAGTTTGGCCCGATCCGAGCCCGGGATTTGCCGCTGTATTTCGCCCTGGCAGGAGAAGCTTCACTCGCGATGCGTCAGGTTCGCTTTGGCCTAAAGGAACGTTTGGCCCTCGTACCGGTAGAACTGGTGGGTGTAGCACCCTGGATATTTCTGGCCGGGGTCGTTCTGTTCCTGCTGGATCTGGTCGTTGCACCCAACGTTGGCTTTCTTGCTCATTTGCACAACTCTTGGTGGGGGTTCATTCCCTATCTGGGGGCGATCGTGATCGGTACAGTTTTGGTGTCGATTTTGCTTCCGTGGATTCCCGGTCGAGCTTTTGCGCTCAAAGGATGGTTCTTGGGATTGGTTTGGGTCGCTATCTATTTGATGGCAATCGCTCCGGGCAGCAGTTGGAAGCAAATCCTGTTCCTGTCGCTGATCCTGCCGCCGATTTCCGCATTCCTGGCTCTGAGCTTTACCGGCTCCAGTACGTTCACATCCTTGTCCGGAGTGCGGAAAGAAATGCGTATTGCGATACCGATCATTCTCCTTTCCGTCACGTTGAGTCTTCTCTTTTTGGTCATCACCAATTTTGTTTCGTGGTAAGGAGGGGCGATGAAACTGCGATATCTAAGGAATGTCGTGACACTGAGCTTCTGTTCTCAAACTTGCAGGAATTGCGGTGTCTGTTTGGATGTTTGTCCGCAAGCGGTATTCGATCAAAAGGATGAGAACGTGTTTGTAGCGGATCGGGACGCCTGTATGGAGTGTGGCGCTTGCGAGCGCAATTGTCCCTTCGGCGCGGTCACCGTGAGAGTCGGCGCGGGGTGTGCCCAAGCCATACTTCAAGGCGAAATCCGAGGAAAACCACCAAACTGCGGCGGTTCCGACCGTGGCTGTTCCTAACCAGTCCTAACATAGAATAGTTGCTGCAAACTCAGCGCGTTTCCCACAGGTATAGCTTTTCATTTCCTTCTCAATCTTTACAGAAACTTCACATCCTCTTGACTAAAACAACACCCACTGGGTTTACCCTAAGGAATACCGAATAAGGGGAATAAAGGAGTATCGAACCGTGAAAAGATGGAAACTGATTCTGATCGTTGTTCTCGTACTGGGTTTAATTGGGGGTGGTCTGTACTGGTATTTGCGCCCGCAGGCCACGACCGAGTCGAATTACACTTTGGTGAAAGCGACCGTGGGAGACATTCGCAAGGAGCTCTCCCTCTCCGGCTCCGTTTCGCTAAAAGAATCGATCAACGTCTCACCCGGCGTCGCCGGTAAGGTCGCCGCGGTCAACGCCTCTGTCGGCGACACGGTAAAACCAGGCCAGGAACTGTTGATTCTTGACCTCAGCGATCTGGATACCCAAATTGCTGATGCCCAGTTGAGTCTGGAATCGGCACAACTCCGCCTGCAACAGTTGCAGGAACCTCTTTCCAGTTTGGAGCTGGAGTCAATGCAAATGGCTTTGGACCGTGCTCAAGCCGACATTGATTCCGCCAAGGTTAATCAAACCCGCGTGACGGAAACCTGCTCGATGTCCGAATCCATGGCCCAGGACGCTGTGATTACAGCCCAATCTTCGTTGGAGGATGCTCAGGCGAACCTGGAGATGGTTCAAAAAGTGACCGCGCAATCGCTCGCCTCGGCCAAATCCGACGTGGAACGAGCCCAGTTGGACTTGGACAATGCTACCAGCGACAACACCAAGAAATCGGCGGAACTATCGCTCGATCAAGCCAAAAGTAAGCTGGAAACGCAAAAGCTGAGCAACGAGCAGCAACTGACTTCCGCCGGAAACCAAGTGGAAAGTGCCAAAAAATCGATTGAGAAAGCACAACAGTCTTTGCGCCAACAGCAATTGTCCAATCAAAGCTCGCTGGAAAACGCCAAGAGCCAAATCGAGAGCGCGCAATATGCCCTGCGAACCGCCCAGATCCAAAACGACCTAAACACGCAAACGATCGCCACGACAGATCTTCGCTTGCAGCAAATCTCCGTGGAGCAAGCTCAGTCCAAGCTGGAGCAACTGCAAGAACAGAGAACTTCAGCCGTGGTCGTTGCTCCTAGTGCCGGCACCGTCAGCGCGGTGAATGCGCAGGTGGGGGACACGGTCGGAGCCAATGCGATTGTGGTCACGCTGGCCAATACGCAGGCGTTGCAGATCGAGGCCAGCATCCCAGAGGTGAACCTCAACCAGATTCACCCTGGAATGACCGCAAAAGTTACCTCCGATTCGATCACGGCTACGTCGATTGTGGCCACACTCGCGGTCGTCAATCCCCTCCCTACGGAGAATCAAGGTGTCGTGAGTTATACCGCTCGCTTCACCCTCGACGGCAAGGCGGCGCAGCAACTGAAGCCAGGGATGTCCGTGGACCTGACCCTGGTGGTGGCGGAATCAGCCAATGCGGTATTGGTTCCCCGTTCTGCGCTCCAAAGCATCGGCAGCCGCTATGCGGTCTTGGTTTGGGACGGCAAGGTGTTTACCCCCAAACCAGTGGAAATAGGAATTCTCAATGACTCGATGGCGGAGATCAAAAGCGGACTCAAGGAAAACGACCAAATCGGTTTGACGCTTGATACAACCGCCGTCAGTTCAAACACGGGACTTCCCGGTATGGGAGGTATGGGAGACATAATTGAAATACCCGGCGACAGGGGTGGTCCGCCAGGGGGATTCAGGCCGTAGAGGCGGTGAAGGAAAAACGATGACAGCCGTGATTGAAGTGCAAAACCTGACCAAAACCTATCAATTGGGACGAGATACAGTAGTGAAAGCCCTGCGCGGTCTCAGTTTCTCCATCCAGGAAGGGGAATTCGTGGCGATCATGGGACCGTCCGGCTCCGGCAAATCCACCTTGATGCACATTCTAGGTTGTCTGGATGTCCCGTCCAAAGGGGTCTATCTGCTGGACGGAAAGGAAACCAATCGAATGACGGACAACCAACTGGCGCGCTTCCGCAATCATAAAATCGGCTTTGTCTTTCAAAGCTTCAACCTATTGCCGCGAACATCCGCGGTGGAAAATGTGGAGCTGCCGCTGGTCTACAACGGCTACCGAAACGCACGCAAACTAGCAACGGAAGCCCTGGACAGGGTGGGTTTGATGGATCGCCTGCACCACCGGCCCAACGAGCTCTCGATCGGCCAACAGCAGCGGGTCGCGATTGCTCGAGCGCTGGTGACGGGACCCTCTTTGATCCTGGCGGATGAGCCGACGGGCAATCTGGATACTCGGTCTTCGGAGGAAGTGTTGTCGATCATCCAGTCATTGAATGATGAAGGTCGGACCATTGTCCTGGTCACACATGAGCACGACATTAGCCAGCATGCCAAGCGATTGGTTCGTTTACGCGATGGACTGATCGTATCCGATGAACCGGTCTCTGACCGACTGCTGGCAGCGGATATTTTACGGAATATGCCGACGGAAGAAGGCCAGGCATGAGGATCCGACGCATCCTGCAGATGGCTCTTCGCGCCCTGGGGCACAACAAGAGCCGCGCCTTTCTGACCATGCTGGGGGTCATCATCGGGGTTTCCGCTGTGATCATGATGTTGTCCATTGGCGCAGGCACCCAGCAATCGGTGACGGGGAGTATCTCCGCTTTGGGAACCAACTTGCTTACTGTCCAGCCAGGCTTTCAACGCAGTGGTGGTGTGGCAACCTCCAACCAGGCAAGAAGCCTGACCTTGGCTGACGCGGATGCCATCCGCAGCCTGGAAGGCGTGAAAGCGGCTGCGCCGGTAGTCAGTACGCGGGCCCAGGCCGTCGTTGGAGAAAACAATA
>JAPLHX010000321.1 GCA_026389415.1 Coprothermobacterota bacterium
CCAAGGACAGCGCGTGGCGACCCAAACCGCATCCTACATCCAGCAATGGTCCTCGTGTGGGGGGTGGAAGGTGAGGGAGCAAGAACTCTACTTGTTTTTCCGTTCGTTCCGGTGGGATCTCGGCCAGGACCCAGCGGGCATAGGTTTCTCCGAAGTATTCCTCCGGGCGGGTGTCGTCCCGAGATCCATCCATGCCGGTTTACACGAGCCTTTCAGTCGATTGGACCGGGTTCGGTTGGGATCGTTGGCGTGTTGCCGTCAGGATCGGGCTGGGTGTATATTTCCTCTTCTTTGCGCGGGGAAATCGTATCCTGGGCGGCTGCGGTTTCGGTGGTTTCGTTGTTTTGCTCGACGGTGAGTTTTTCGCTGCGAGACGGCCCTTGGCGCGTGATGGTCTCCCAGATTCGTTTCAGATCGGCATAGCTGTAGTACTCAATCTCGATCTTACCCGGCAAACCCTTGACGACCCGCACCTTCACGCCCAGGAATCGCCGCAGGGCATCCGCGATCCGTTCCCGCTCCTGGGCGAAGAGGTCTTCGCTCTCCGGTGGGAGGCGGGTGGTTTTCTCCCGCACCAGTGTCTCCGTTTGCCGCACGGACAGTCGTTTCTCCTCCACCTGGCGGAGGGCGGCCAGGATCTTGGTTTCTTCTTCCAGAGCCAACAGGGCGCGGGCCTGGCCGTAAGAAATCCGTCCCTGCCGCAGGCTTTCCTGTGCTGCAGCGGGTAAATGCAGCAGTCGCATCAGGTTGGCCACTTCCCCGCGGCTCTTGCCGATGTGTTCCGCCAATTCCTCTTGCGTGAGCGCGAACCGATCGGCCAATTCCTTCAGAGCGCGGGCCACATCCAGCGGATTGAGGTCTTCACGTTGCAAATTCTCCACCAGCGAAACTTGCAGGGCTTGGGCGTCGGGAAAGGAGCGAACCAGGGCTGGAATTTTTTCCAGCCCCGCCAACTGGGCGGCCCGCCATCGTCGTTCCCCGGCAATCAGTTCGTAGAAGTCCCCCTGCGAACGGACCAGCACGGGTTGGACGATCCCGTGCTGTCGGATCGAGCTCACCAGTTCTTCCATGGCAACCGGATCGAAGTCTTCTCGGGGTTGCAATGGTGAAGGATAAATGGTGTTGGTCGGGATTTCCAACAGCTCCCCCCCCACTTCTAGCTCCGAACCGGGAATCAAGGCTTCCAGGCCGCGGCCCAATCCTCGTTTAGGCATGATGCTGGATCACCTCCCGTGCCAAGGCTTGATAGGCCTGAGCGCCCTTCGAATGTGGATCATACTCCAGCACGGTCTTCCCATACGAGGGAGCTTCCGAAAGCCGCACCGAGCGCGGGATGACCGCGGCATATACCTTGTCGTGGAAAACGGCGCGCACATCTCGTTCCACCTCGTGGGACAACAGCGTCCGGCCGTCAAACATGGTGAGCAAGACCCCTTCGACTTCCAAGCGGGGGTTGAGTCGACGCCGCACCAGGTTGATGGTATTTAGCAGTTGATTCACGCCCTCCAAGGCGTAAAACTCGCATTGGATCGGGATCAGAATGCTGTCGGCAGCGGCCAAGGCATTCAGCGTCAAAAGCCCCAAGGAGGGCGGGCAGTCCAGCAAAACGTAATCGTAACCGGCCTTCAGTTCTTCTACGATTTCCTTCAGGCGGTACTCGCGGGATACCATGCCCACCAGCTCAATTTCCGCTCCGGCTAACTCGATAGTGGAGGGAATTATGTACAAGTGACGCAACGCAGTGGCCAACACGATAGTCCCGGCCGGTTGTTCTTCCAGCAGCAAATGGTACACGCTCCACTCGATCGCAGAGCGGTCGATCCCCAGGCCTACGGTGGCATTCCCCTGTGGATCGAGATCCATGATCAGGGTCTTTTTTTCCAACTGGGCCAATCCGGCGCCCAGATTCATGGCGGTCGTCGTTTTCCCTACGCCGCCCTTTTGGTTGGCCAAAGCAATGACGCGTCCCACTGCAGAAAATTATACACGCTTTACCGGGAACACAAGGGGGTGGCGTTGGGGCGTACCGTTCCGTCGGGGATATCGCTCGGGCGTAGGCGCAATCTTCCGCACCAGGACGAGGTTGCGATCCAAGCCCCAATAGGGGAGAGTGACTTTTTGGACTTGTTCCAGGATCCCTCCCAATTCGGAGATGGCAAAACGGGCTTCGTCCAGTTCCTGGGCAATCTCATCCCCCTTCCAGGCCAGAAGGGCGCCGCCCTCCATAAGCAAGGGGAGCGCCAGCTCCGCCAGAATGTTCATACCAGCCACGGCCCGGGCCAGTGCCCACTGGAACTGACCTCGTCGCTCCGTTCGGCCGGCGTTTTCGGCTCGTAACGACAGAATCTCTACTGCGGGAAGGGCTAGGCGCTCCACCAATTCCTGCAGGAACCGGCAGGGATGAAGGCGCGGCTCCAACAATAGCAGGTGAAAGCGGGGTTCGACCATCAACAGGGGGATCGAGGGAAAGCCGGCTCCCGGCCCGATATCGATCACCGCATCGTTTTCCTGCGGTCGAAATAGCATTCGACCGGAAAGAGAGTCCAAGAAATGTTTGATCACGACTTCTTCCGGCGTGTGTAGTCCGGTGAGATTGGTTAGCCGGTTGCGTTCGCCCAAGAAATCCAGATAGAGGGAAAAGCGCTCCAGCAGCGCGCAATCCAGTTCCAGATTGAATTGCCTGGCCCCCCTCTCCAACCAGGTCCGGGCCGGATTCATGGCGCGCGCCGGATGCCCCTTTCCAGGAAAAACGCCAGCGCCAACAGGTCGGCATCTTTCACGCCCGGTGTTCGCTTGGCTTGGCCGAGGTGGAGCGGGCGGGTTTGCTGCAAGCGGGTTCGGGCTTCCGCGGAGAGATTGGGCACGCGATCGTAGTTGAGATCCGCCGGTATGACCCTTGATTCCCACTGGCGCAGGCGGGTCCGCCACTCCTCCTCTCGCTCCAGGTACCCGCGGTACTTCAGTTCTGTGGTCACAGCATCCCAAACCTCGGCGGGAACCTCCGGTAGCTCTACAATTTCCCGCATGTCACCCCAATTCAATTCCGGCCTCTCCAATAGATCGGCCAGACGGATCCTTCCGGCTAGCGATCCGGCCTTTCTCTCTTGTAAAAAACCCTGCACTTCTGGCGTAGGGGAAATCTGCGTTTCCTGCAGGAATTGCCGTGCAGCCAGTTTTGCCCCCTGTTTTTGCTGAAAAAGGCGGAAGCGCTCTTCGTCCAGCAATCCCACTTGGTGAGCCAGCGGGGACAGCCGCTCATCCGCATTGTCCTGCCGCAAACTGAGGCGGTATTCCGAACGGGCAGTGAACATTCGGTAAGGTTCCTCCGCGCCCATCGTGGTCAGGTCGTCCACCATCAATCCGGTGTAGCTTTGGCTGCGGGACAAGACCATCGGTTCCCGTTCCTGCACGCGGAGGGCAGCGTTCGTCCCGGCCAGCAATCCTTGCGCGGCTGCCTCCTCGTAACCGGTGGTGCCGTTCAGTTGCCCGGCAAAGAACAGGCCCGGCCATTGCTTGCTCTCCAACGTGGGCCCTAGAGCGCGAGGATCGATCAAGTCGTAGGCGATGGCATAGCCCGGTCTCAGAATTTCCGCTTCCTCCACCAGCGGCTCCTCGCTGCCGGGTTGAGGCGCGGTGCGGGAGAAATCAATCGTGCGGGCGTCCACCCGGGGAGTAGTCCCGGTGTTAAAACGGCGCACACAAAAACCAAGGTTGGTCAGCGATTCGGTCAGGAATCGGGCCGGGAATTCCCAGGCGCGACCGGCAGGGATTTGGTAACCGCCCAGATGCACCATCCCGTTCAGGAACGTGCCGCAGCAAAGCACAACAGTTGGTGAAGAGAATTCCTCCCCAGAAGCCAGCCGTACTCCCCGAATCGACGCGCCTTCTGTCAGGATCTCGCTCACTTCTCCTTGGTAGGGGGTCAAATGCACCTGGTGTTCCAAAGCGCGTTGGATCGCCAGGTGATACAAGGTGCGGTCGCATTGGGCGCGCAACGATTGCACCGCCCGTCCGCGGGAGGCATTCAGCATCTTGATCTGGATCATGGTTTGGTCGGATGCTTCGGCCATCAGGCCCCCCATGGCATCCACCTCTCGGACCAGTTGCGCCTTGCCGGGACCTCCGATGGCCGGATTGCAGGGCATGATCCCCACGGCATCCCAGGACAGGGTGATCAGAACCGTACGACAACCCAGCCTGGCTGCGGCAGCGCTCGCTTCAGCCCCGGCGTGTCCGCCCCCCACTACGATTACGTCGTAAGAACGCAGCGCCAGCATCATTTCCCGATGCAGAATTGGGAGAAAATGCTGCGCAGGACTTCCGGCGAGAGGTCCTTGCCGGACAAACTGCCCAGCGACTGCAAGCTTTGGTGTAGGAGGACAACCATCAGCTCTGGGGAGTCCGGGCATAAAGCCATCGCCTCGTGCAATGTTTCACGTGAAACACGAAGGGCATCCCGTTGGTGAATGTTGGCAAGCCAAACCTGTCCCGGGTCCGCCAGCGCGGGGAGGCTTTGGTCTATGGCGACAAGCAATTCCGGTAGGCCGGCACGCGTCAGCGCTGAGATCCTTAACGTTAGTGGTGGCCGAAAAGAAGACCAGGCGGGGTGCTCTACCAAGTCGGTCTTGTTTCCCACTAACAGGAACGGACAAAGGATTTGTTCTTCGATTCCTCGGTCGTCGCAGGACGGCGGTTGGGAAAGATCCACCAACCAAAGGGCCAGGTTTGCGCCGGCCAGGCGCTCGCGGGTTTGAGCCATGCTTAAATCGGCCAGGATGCCGGGAGCGTTTCCCAAGCCTGCGGTATCCACCAATCGCCACGCGTGGCCTTCGTGCACCATGCACTCCTCAACGCTATCCCGCGTGGTGCCCGGGACGGGAGTCACAACCATCCGGTTCTGGCCCAGGAGGGCGTTCAGCAAAGAGCTTTTGCCAACGTTGGGTCGTCCCACGATCGTGATCGTGGGCAGGTGTTGCACGGTTTCGCCGCGTTGCGCTTTTTCCGATAGGGTATCGAGGCACGTGGAGAGTTGTTCTAGTTTCTTGCGAAACTCCGAAGGGTTCCAATCCACCTCTTCCGGGAAATCCAACATCCCCTCCGCTTCAGCCAACAGGGTAACAAGATCCCGTTCTGCTGTGCGGATTTCATCGGAAAGCTCTCCCTTCAACTGGGACATGGCCCGTTCTGCGGCCGAGATGTCCTGTGCGAAAATCAAGGCTTGGATCGCTTCAGCCTGGGTCAGATCGAGTTTGCCATTTAAAAAAGCTCTTTCAGTGTACTCGCCGGGCTGGGCCGGACATGCGCCCAATTGAACGACCCGGGCGATGATCTCTTGCAGCAGCGGCGGGCTTCCGTGGCAATGGAGTTCTACCACATCTTCGCCGGTATAAGAATGAGGTGCCGGCATCCAAACGACCAAGCAGCGGTCCAACGAGGCTCCCTGCCACATAAGGGAGACCGTGTGCAGCCGGCGGGGGGTGAATGCAACTGGCTTCCGTCCGGTCAAAAAGCAGAGGATTTCCAGGCTGCGGGTTCCGGAAAGACGGATAATGCCAACGGCGGCCGGACCCGGCGCTGTAACCAGCGCGACGATGGTGGACGCGGACACCGCGCCCTCGCTTACTTCCTTCGCGGTGGAGCGTATCGGTGCGGACGTGGCGGCAATGCGCTCACTCTCCGTTGCACCGGGGGCATCCATTTCTTCGAGGGTGTCATGGGAGAGGGCACCGACGGAACCGTTTGCGTTGAAGCGGGGGGTGGCGTGTGATAGCTTGGACGAGGAGCGGGCGGCGCTCCGGAACGGGGGTGCGGATCCGTAGAACCGCTGCGTTGGCAGGTGATCACGACCTTGCGGTATGGCTCCTCCCCTTCGGAATGAGTACCGACGCCAGGCTGATCTTGCAGGGCCAAGTGCACCACGCGGCGCTCCATCGGCGGAAGGGGCGGCATGGTGTAGGAGCGTCGCATGCGTCGCACGCGCTCCGCCAGTTTTCGGGCGGTTTCTTTCAGCGCTTCCTCTCGTTTGCTCCGATAATTGCCGGTGTCCAATATCACGCGTTGATGAATCCCCTTGTGCGCAAGCACCAGGGTCAGCAGAAACTGGAGGGCGTTGATGTTCTCGCCGTGTTTGCCGATCAACCAACTGGGGTCAATCCCCTCCAGGTTAATGCGGAGAGAGTTTTCCGTTCGTTCCGTGCGAAAGCGAAGATCGGGGGCATAGCACCGAAACAGTTCGCCGGTGAATACCTCTAGTTCGACTTCTTCCGACAACAGACGAGAAACTCGAACCCGGGCTTGCTTCGCGCCCAGTCCGAACAGACCGGGTTTGGGCTCTTCCAGGATTTCGATCTGTGCGATTTCTTTGGTAAGGCCAAGCTCCTCGAGGGCTGCCTGTACGGCCTCTTCTACGCTTTTGGCCGTTTTTTCAACCGAGATTGGTTCGTTCATCTTACTTCCTTTTCTCTTTGTTCCCTTTGATCATGTTCCCTTTGATCGGTTTGACGGTGACGGTGGCCGGTTGTAGTTGTTGGGGTTTCTTGGGTAAACCCTTGAACGTGATCAGCTGCTGCGCAACCTGCAATAACGAAAAGACCACCCAGTAGAGGGATACGGCCACGGGGATCGAGAGAGAGATCCAGCCGATCAGGAGTGGGAATAGGATGCTGATCAGCATCCCGCCCTGCTGCTGGGAGGAACCCATCGTCTTCGATTGCAGGAACATGGTGCCGGCTACCAGCACCGGCCAGATGTAGTAGTACCAGGGGCCTTGGTTGGGCAGGTACGCCAGGTTGAACCCGAAGAACCAGGCCTCGGGCGTGGCGCCTCGCACCAACAGCGCGCTGGTTCCGACCGTGCCGGTGATGGTGGTGTAGCTGGAGTAAATGGCCACCGGGTTGGTGGGAGTGATAGATGTGAACTGCAAGCCGTAGCCAAGAGCGGTGTCTATGGGCACTTGGATCAGGGTGGTGAAAAAAGCCTGCAGCGCGAACCAGAGGGCCCACATGATCAGCAACTGGGGAATCTGCAGCAGGCAAGAAGAAGTGAAACAGCCGACCGGGTTGATGCCGTGTTTTTTGTACAATTGGGACATGGCTTTATTCAACTGGTCGGGGTCGCCCTTGAACTTCTTCTGTATCTCCTGCATTTCCGGCTGCATGGCCTGCATCTTCAGCGTGCTTCTCAGTGATTGTTGCTGCGGCCAGTAGAGGATCAGCTTGAGCACGATGGTCAGAAGGATGATGGCTACCCCATAGTTGGGGATCAGGCTGTTAAAAAAGTTCAGAATTGCGGTAAGGGCATTTTGGATAATATCCACGTTTTGCTTCCTTTCCTATGGGACCGGGTCATAACCGCCACGGTGGAGGGGGTTACAGCGCACAATGCGCTTGATCGCCATCCACAAACCGCGAGCGGCACCATACTTCTCAATTGCTTGGATCGCATATTGCGAACAAGTGGGGATATATCGACAGCAAGGCGGCGTGTAAGGGGAAACGCCCTTGCGATAAATCTGGATCAAAGAAAGCAACAATCGTTTAGTCATGGTTTAGCAAGGAGGCCAAGCCCAAGCTGTGGGCCAATTCGTCTTCCAACTCGCGCTGGCTGCGCCCCAGAGCTTCTTTTTTCACCACCAGCGCCAACTTGCAACCGGCTCTGAGCCGGGGGCGTAAATGGCGAAAGGATTCGCGCAGCAACCGCTTTATCCGGTTGCGCGTGACAGCGAACCCCAGTTTTTTTCGGATCACCAAACCCAATTTCGCAGATTCCCCATCCCGCAAAACATAGAGAAGAAAGCTGGTGGAATGAAACAATTTTCCCCGGCGAAATACTTCCCCGTATTCAACATGCAACAAACGGGCTTCTCGCCCAAAAGTGAAGCGGGAAGCGGGCTCTCCTCCACTAATCAACCGTCAGTTTGTAACGGCCCTTTGCTCTCCTGCGCTTGAGCACTGTGCGGCCGTCCTTGGTGCGCATCCGCGCCCGAAATCCGTGCACTTTGAAGCGGTGACGAACATGCGGTTGAAACGTTCTTTTCATTTCTATTCCACCTATTTCAGGGTATGGTCTCTTGTGAGCAGTCATTATAAAGAATACGTCGCGAGGGGTCAAATAAAAGCTATAATTCCGGCGGAGGACATTTCGAATGGATGCACAAATGTGGTTGCTTCTGGCTCCTTTGATCTTGGTGCAACTTGGCCTGCTCTTCTTTTCTTTGCGGGATTTGTTGCTTCGCCGCCCGCGGGGTGCCCTGGTCTGGGGATTGGTGATCTGCCTGATTTCCCTGATCGGGCCACTTCTCTACTGGTTGTTTGGCCGCCGGGAACCCGATGGACCCCGCGATTCAGACGCGTGATTTGTGCAAGCGCTATGCGGGGCGGATAGCGCTTGAAAACCTGAACCTGGCGGTGCCGGCCGGTTCGGTATTCGGTTTCCTGGGTCCCAACGGCGCCGGGAAAACCACCACCATCAAATTGCTGGTGGGGTTGCGGCGGGCAAGCGGCGGGGAAGCGTGGATCATGGGGCACAACGTTCGTCGCGAGCCGCGGGCAGCCCGGTCCCTGCTTGGGTATCTGCCGGAATCTCCGGCATTCTACGGCTGGATGAGCGCCGCGGAATACTTGCGGTTTGCCGCTCGCTTGTTTGGCTTGCAGGGGTCCGAGTTGCGCTTGCGCCAGGATTATCTGCTGGATCTGGTGGGATTGCGGAAAGCTCGGGGTCCAATCCGTACCTTTTCGCGCGGGATGCGCCAACGGCTGGGGATCGCCCAGGCTTTGGTCAACAACCCCAGGGTCCTCCTGCTGGACGAGCCCACTTCCGCCTTGGATCCGATCGGTCGAAAAGAAGTGCTGGACACCATCGCGTCTTTGCGCGGAGGTTTGACCATTTTTTTCTCCACCCACATTCTGGCAGACGTGGAGCGGGTGGCGGACGCGGTAGCGATTCTTGACCAGGGCCGAATGTTGGCCCAGGAGAGCATGGCGGAACTGCGGCGCAAGCACGCCCGCCGCCGATTGCGACTGACCGTTGGTTCCGATCCCGGCGAGCTGCTTGCGCGCTTGCGGCGAGAGCCGTGGCTGGAAAATGTGCAGCGCCAAGAGGACGATCTTCTGCTTCATGTGAAGGAGATCGCGGACGCAGAGCGGCGGTTGCCCGTTCTGATTGCCGAACTGGGCCTTCCCCTGCGGCGACTGGAGGCGGAGGAGTTGAGCCTGGAGGAGATCTTCTTAGAGGTGCTGGGCCGTGGGAATTAGGCCGTTTCTGGACAAGGAGTGGCGGGAAAGCTGGCGTTCCGGCCGGCTGTTTCTCTTGTCGGCATTGTTCCTGGTTTTGGGGATCTCCACGCCCCTTATGCTGAAATTCCTGCCGCAGTTGCTACCGGTAGAATGGCAGTCCATCCTCGGCCCTCTCCTTCCCTCCGGTCCGGCCGCAGCGGTGGATGCGCTGTTTAAGAACCTGGCCCAGGTGGGGGTGTTGGTGTTGGTGTTGGTGGTGATGGGAACCATCGCGGAAGAGCGCGCCCGTGGACAGTTGGAGCTTGTGCTATCCAAGCCGGTATCGGTGGCGGGCATCGTTTGGGCCAAATTCGCAGTGCATGCCTTTGCGTTTTTGCTGGCCGTGCTCTGCGCATTCCTCCCGTTCTTTGCCTATCTGCAGATTCTCTACTCGCCGGGCGTGGCGTTGTTGCCGCTGCTGGTCGGTGCGGGCTTTTTTGTAGTGTACGGGTTGCTGGTGATCGCCTTCACCCTCTTTGCCAGCGCCCTCTTCGCCGGCCAGGTCGGCGCAGCGTTGTTGTCCGGCGGATTTTTCCTGGCATTGTCTTTTCTGCCCAACCTGGGCGGGGATTTTGCCCGGCTCTCTCCCGCGGGGCTCTTGGCCGCAGCGCGGGGCTTGGCGCTCGGCGCGGGTCGCCCCGGCGATGGGTTGCTCGGGATAGGAATTGCTGTCGGCGGGGTCGCCGTATTCTTGTGCTTGGCCGTAGTGGCGATGCGCAACCACGAGTGGTAGTTGGTCTTGCGCCACCGTTGTCGGGTTGCTAAAGTAAGAACCCCACGGCAGTGGAGCGGTTATCCACTTTATCAACAGGGTTTGTGGATAACTTTAAAGAGCAGTCCCAGAGGAAGGGAGAGGGCATGAGCGATTTGCGGGATGAACCGGAACGGTTATGGGAAAAGGCGCTGGCGGCGCTCAAGCCGAACTTGAGTAAACCCGCCTTTGACTCATGGCTGAAGAACACTAAAGCACTGGCCTTTGAAAACAGCCTCCTGCTCGTCAGTGTTCCGTCCGAGTTTGCCCGCGACTGGTTGCAAACCAGGCTCTATCCCCTGATCCAGAACTCGCTGCGCGGCGTCCGGCCGGAAGAGATCGAGATCGAGTTCCAAGTGGTGCCCCCCACGCAAAAAGAGCCGGCCGTTTCGGTCACTGCGGCGGGCCGCCCCTCTCCGTTCTCCGCGCGCTACACTTTCAGCTCCTTCGTGGTGGGCAATTCCAACCGCTTCGCCCACGCGGCTGCCCGGGCGGTGGCGGATAATCCCGGTCGTTCCTACAACCCTCTCTTCGTCTATGGCGGCGTCGGCCTGGGGAAAACTCATTTATTGCACGCGGTGGCCAACGAGGTGCTGGGGAAGTCTCCGGAGCAAAAAATTCTCTATATGTCTTCCGAGCGCTTCACCAATGAAGTGATCAACGGGATTCGCGATCACAAGATGCCGGAGTTCCGCGACCGCTATCGCACGGTGGGCGTCTTGTTGATCGACGATATTCAGTTCATCGCCGGGAAAGAGAGTACACAAGAAGAATTTTTCCATACCTTTAACGCCCTCTACGAAGCGAGCCGGCAGATTGTGCTCTCGTCGGACCGTCCGCCCAAGGAGATTCCATCATTGGAGGCCCGGCTGCGCTCTCGTTTCGAGTGGGGGCTGATGGCTGATATTGGAACTCCGGATTTTGAAACGCGCGTTGCCATCCTCCGTAAAAAAATGCAAAACGAGGAGATGGAGATGCCGGCAGAAGTGTTGGAGTACATTGCGCAGAACATCGCCTCCAACATTCGCGAGCTGGAGGGCGGTCTGAATCGGCTATTGGCTTATGCCTCCCTCTCCAATATAGAGATTGACCTGCCGATGGCGCAGTCGGTGTTGAAAGATATCATTCCGTTGACGCCCACGCGCCTCTCCGTCCCGGACATCCAACAAGAAGTCGCCAATTACTTCCGGTTAAGCATAGAGGACATGGTGGCCAAAAAACGCTCGCACGACATCTCCATGCCCCGCCACATCGCCATGTATCTGGTGCGCGAGCTGACGGACCTCTCGTTGCCGCAAATCGGAGACGCGTTCGGCGGCCGGGACCACACCACAGTGTTGTACGCTTGCGATAAAATTCGAAACGGTTTGGAGTCGGACGAGAATTTGCGGGCCGCGGTGGAAATCATCAAGAAGCACCTCTTTCGTCTTTCTCATTGAATTTCCCCAAACGCTCCATTCATTTGGGGATAACCGCTCGCGTTTTGTACCAAACTGATTAGAATTAACATTGTTCTCAGTTTTGTGTACAGGCAGACAAGAACAGGCAAATAAGGAGAAGGGCGAGCGCGACGGTGTTTTTCACAGGCTCCCCAGCGCTACTATAGACTACGATGTTTATTTAATAAAAAAGATAAAAGATAGAAGAAAGGAAGTTGTGGACATGCGCGCCATCTGCAAACGAGAAACGCTGATTAAGAATATTGGGGTAGTGCAGCGAGCGGTATCAAGTCGCAGCACGCTGCCGATCCTGAACAACATTTTCCTGGAAACCAAAGACGGTCGCATGCGCGCCGTGGCCACCGATCTGGAAATTGGGATCGAAACGCAGTTTGAAGTGAATGTGCTGGAGGAAGGAACCATCACTGTCCCTGCCAAATATCTGCTGGAGATTATCCGCCGTTTGCCCTCCGAGGAGATTGAGATCGCCGTGGAAAAGGGATCGCAAATCCACATCACGTCCGACAAAGCGCACTTTACAATTAGTGGCTTGCCGGCGGAGGAATTTCCCGCCTTGCCGGAAATCAAGGATGGGCAGAAGCTTCTTATTGCGCCTAAAGATCTGCGCCGCTTGATTGAGGAAACATCGTTTGTTTGCTCCAAAGATGAGACCACACGGCCGGAACTCTCCGGCATTTTGCTAATTGTGCTGCCGGAGAAGATGCAGGCGGTGGGCACGGACGGCAGCCGGCTGGCTCTGGTGGAAATCGAGGGGGTCACCGGACAATCCGCTAAACAGGAAGTATTAATTCCCGGCCGCGCCTTGGAAGAAGTGCTGCGAATCATGGGGGAAGGGGACGGAGAGGGGATGGACGTCTTGGTGGGACCCAACCTGGTGGAATTTCACCTGCCCAGCAAGAAGCTTGTCACTCGAACAATCCAAAGCAAACGCTGCTCTCTGCTGGCCCGGCTCGTGAGCCACCGACTGCAACTGACGAGCCGGGAAACCAAGATCCTGCTCAAGGTGACGGTCCCGGAAGTGGGCAGCGCGGAAGAAGAATTGGAGTGGGCGCAGGGGACCGGCGACATGGATGTAAGCATTAATTGCCGTTACCTGATTGAAGGGTTGCGCAACATCAAAACTGAGCACGCCTTCTTCGGCTTCACCGGCAAAGATCGACCGATAGTGATCAAACCGTCCGACGAGAAGGGCTATCTCTATCTGGCGATGCCTTTGCGCATCTAGGGATTGATCCTCTCCTCGATCAACGCTTACGGGTTTCGCAACTGCGCGGCACAAAATTTGCGCTTTGGAGCCGGCCTGCATGTTTTGTTCGGAGCCAACGCCCAAGGTAAGACCAACTGGCTGGAAGCAATGTTCTGTTTGGCTTCCGGCCGTTCCTTTCGCAACGTGGAGGACACCACACTGTGTGCCGACAGCGCGCCCGGCTATGCGTTGTCCGGGGAGGCGCTGCGGGGCCAAGAAACGCTTCGCCTCCGGGCCAACTACGACCGAGAGAAAAAGCGGAGGAGCGTGGAACTCAACGGCGCGCCGCTACACCGGGTGCTGGAACTCTGGGCGGAGGTGCAGGCCGTAGCGTTCACGCCCGCCGACAGCCGGCTTGTCAAGGGCGCGCCGTTTTTCCGTCGTCAATTTCTCAACCGCTTTCTCTGCCAGACACCGGGGCTCTACCGCTTTCGCCTGCTGCGCTATAGCCAGGCCCTGCGCCAGCGCAATGCCCTCCTGAGGCGGTTGCGCCGGGGTGAACGGGCGGAAGGGTTGGATCTGTGGGACGCCGTGTACCTGGAATTCGGCCAACCGCTCGTGGAAGCCCGCCAAGCGGTCGCGGAACGACTGGATTGGCAGGTCAACGAATATTACCGGCGCTTAAGCGCCGGCCCTAAATCGGTGCAGATTGGTTACAAACCATCCAGCCCCAACCTGGCGGAGGAATTGCCACGGGTGCGGACCCGGGAAATCGTGGCCGGTCTTTCCCTGTTGGGTCCCCACCTGGACGATTTAACTGTCACACTTGACGGGAAAGACGCCCGCTTATTCTCCTCCGAAGGAGAGGCGCGCACACTGGCGCTGGCCCTTCGTTTGGCGGAATATTCGGTTCTGCAGGAACAATCCGGCGAAGCGCCCCTGCTTTTTTTAGATGACGCCCTTTCCGAACTGGACCGGGAACGGCAGGGCGCTTTGCTGAGAATGCTGGTCAGTTTGCCGCAAGCGTTTCTTACCTCCGCTTCGTCGGCGGAAATTCTGCAAGGAGAGGAAGGGCAGCGGCTGTATGTCCGAGCGGGGCAAATCCGAGAAGCTGACGGCACTGGCTGAAATCCTAGGGCGCGCATTGCCCAACCGATTGAAACCGGGCATCCAGGAAGCGCAGGTGAAACAGGCATGGGAGGTCACCGCGCCGGCATCCCTGCGATCCAATCTTCGCTTTATCGGTTTCCGCGCCGGGGCGGTTCGTCTGGAACCGACCTCCTCGGCTTGGGCACAAGAAGTGCGGATGTGCCGCGAAGAGCTGATCGGCCGGATTAACGATCACCTGAAGCAAACCCTGGTTTCTGACCTGCACTGTGGCGGCCCCGGCAGGAAAAGAGGAACCGCTAATGAACGCTAACGAACGCGAATTAGGAAATCAAGAGAATGCATTCGTGGTTAGTAGCAGTAAAAGAGGAACCGCTAATGGACGCCAACCAAAAGAATTTATTAGCGGCTATTCGCGTGTATTCGCGGTTGGTGGCAGGAAAAGGCGGGGCGCGGTAAAATGATTTGATATGGAAAACAACGCGCCAAAGTATGACTCAAACGACATTCAGGTTCTCGAGGGCTTGGAAGGGGTGCGCAAACGCCCCAGCATGTATATCGGCTCCACCGATTTTCACGGCCTGCACCACCTGCTTTATGAAGTAGTGGATAACGCCATCGACGAAGCCATGGCCGGAGCGTGCCACAACATTGACGTCCGCATTGGGACCGATCACAGCGTGACCGTGATCGACGACGGCCGCGGCATTCCGGTAGACATCGTGCCAAAGCTGAACCTACCCGGACTGGAAGTCGTTCTAACCCGCTTACACGCCGGAGCAAAGTTTGGAAGCGGCGCCTACCGGGCTTCCGGTGGGCTGCATGGCGTGGGCGTGTCGGTAGTGAATGCTCTCTCCGAGCGCCTGGACGCCACCGTTTGGTCCGGGGGCCGCACTTATCGCCAAAGCTTCGCGCGCGGCCGGCCGACGGGGCCGATGCAGGCAGGAGAGGAAACAGACAAGAGCGGCACCGAGATCTCGTTCCTGCCCGATCGCCACGTCTTCGAGACCCCCCGTTTCGACGCCGACGTGATCATGGTTCGTCTGCAAGAGCTGGCTTTCCTCAACCGGGGCACGCGGATCACCTTCACCGACGAAGAGGGCGGCAAGAACGCCGACTATAAATACGACGGCGGCATCGTCTCTTTCATTCAATACCTCAACGAGCAAAAGGAGCCCTTGCACGACCCGATCTTCATCACAGGAGCCGCGGACAAGACCATCGTAGAGACCGCGATTCAATACAACGCCGGTTTCGCCGAGCAGGTGCTGACCTTCGCCAATAGTATCAACACGACCGAAGGGGGCACGCATCTCAGCGGGTTCCGCTCGGCTCTGACCCGCTCGCTCAACGATTGGGCGCGCAAGAACGGGGTCTTAAAGAACGGAGACGACCCGCTGGGCGGAGAGGACGTACGGGAAGGCCTGGTGGCGATCGTATCCATCCGCTTGGTGGATCCTCAGTTTGAGGGGCAAACCAAAACCAAGTTAGGCAACTCCCAAATCAAAGGCATTACTGAGACGATCGTCGGTACAGACCTATCCGCCTATCTGGAAAACCATCCAACCGAGGCCCGGCGGATCATCAACAAAGCGATCCTGGCCATGCGAGCAAGGGAAGCGGCGCGCAATGCGCGCGAGTTGACCCGGCGGAAAAGCGCCCTGGAAATGTCCCCCCTGCCCGGCAAGTTGGCCGATTGCACGGAGCGAGACCCGGCGAAATCGGAGGTCTATCTGGTGGAGTGCGACTCCGCCGGCGGCTCAGCCAAGCAAGGCCGCGACCGTGGCTTCCAGGCTATCCTTCCCTTGCGCGGCAAGATCCTCAACGTGGAAAAGACCCATCTGCACCGAATCCTCGCCAACGCGGAGATCCGGGCGATCATCACCACGGCCGGTTGCGGGATCGGCGACGAATTCGATGCCAGCCGCCTGCGGTACCACAAAGTGATCATCATGACCGACGCCGACGTGGACGGCAGCCACATCCGCACCTTGTTGCTGACGTTCTTCTACCGCTACATGCGCAAACTGATCGAAGACGGCTACGTCTATATCGCCCAGCCCCCTCTTTACGGCGTGCGGATCGGCAAGGAGATCAAGTACTTCCATAACGACCATGAGCTGACGGCTTTCCAGCAAACCTCCCCCAAGAACCTGGAAATCCAGCGGTTCAAAGGGTTGGGCGAGATGAACGCCGAGCAACTGTGGGACACCACCATGAACCCTAACGGCCGAGCCATTCTACGCGTCACGCTGGAGGAAGCACAGCGGGCTGCGGCCGAAGAGATGTTCACGGTGCTGATGGGCGACAAGGTGGAGCCACGCAAGGCCTTCATCGAGACCCATGCGCTGGAAGTCCGCAACCTGGACATCTAGGCCTGCTCCATAAAATCGCAAGCACGACAGCACCAACGAAAACACCAAGCCGCGGCAGACCGCTTGCAAGACGCCGGTATCTTTCGTCGACAACAGCTAATTCGCTCCCGCCGTTTCACCAAGCCCTATTCTGACGCGCAAATAGAGCCTACAACGCCCGTTGCTTCTCTGGGACATCTAATTACTCGGCAAGAGAATATGCCAGACCTCCCGGGAGCTATTTGCCACTAGGCGAACCGCGCAAGCCATCGGTTACTTCGCGCGAGAACGGACTATTGGAGGAACAGCAGCCACACCAAAGCGAAAATGGGAACCAGGATCGGGACCGAGCGGCGGATCATGTAACCAAAGAAGGACGTGACACAATCGATCTGACTATGAAGTTTGGTCCATTGCCAATGTAGTTGGCGGCACCGAAGAAGACTGCCCCCAGGGAGATGGCCACGATCAAAAGGGGGCTTGAATGGAGCATGCCCGCAACGTCGGAACCGGTGAAGCCCATGGCTGCGGACAGGAACGCAAGATAGGTCGGGGCATTGTCCAGAAAGGCGGAAAGCGACCCGGTGGCCCAATAGTAAGTTCCCGGGGCACTCAATCCCAAACTGCTCGCATGGGACTCCAGGTAATCCAGCGTTGGCATCATCGTGGCGAAAATGCCCAGGAACAGGAGCGCCACCTCTTTGATCGGGTGAAAATCAAAGGCGTTATCGGCGTGGATGGCGCGCGGGGTAGAGATGTAGGAGCCAGCGGCGGCAGCCAACATCAGCAGCTCGCGCCAGGGGGTATCCAGAAACACTGCCACCAGAATTGCCAACAGGAATAGCAGATTGTACCAACCCATGAACCGCACGCCTCGGCCTTCCTCGAAGGCCGGCTCGTCCAATCCCCGTCGGTTGCGAAAGTCAAAGAACAGAAAGATGGCCACTAGCACCAGAACCACCAACAACCAAATATGCCAGACCCGACCAAGAAGCCAGAAGAACGGCACGCCAACCAGATATCCCAAAAATAGGGGGGGATCGCCAATCGGGGTCAGTGCGCCGCCCACGTTGGAAACGATAAAAATGAAGAAGACCACCAAATAGCCCGAAAACCGGGCTTTGTTTAGTCGGAGGAACGGTCGAATCAATAGCACGGAGGCACCGGTGGTGCCAATCACGTTGGAAATGACGGCGCCTACGAGCAGCACCACCGCATTCATCCAAGGCGTAGTTGCCCCTTTAATCCGGATCAGGATACCGCCAGCCACCACAAACAAGGATCCGATCAACACGATGAAAGAGAAATATTCTAAGCCCGTTTTGACCAGACGATCATACCCTTTGAAGAGGAAAAAATAGAGCAAAACCATAAGCAAGCCGAGAAAGAAGGAGACAAAAGGGTAATTTTTCTCCCACCAATGACGGTGGATGAACGGCATCACCGCGATGGAGAGGAGCATCAAAAGAAACGGAATCGATGCCCACAAAGAAACATCGCTGGTCATCTGTTCCACGGTTTACTCCTTCCCGCTTGGCATCCTAACAAAAAATGCCTGGAAAACACGCGAGACGTGCAAGCCGCTCACGCCCGTCAGCCTGCGGCAGCATGTCCAACCACCACAAATGACACCACTGTAAAAGAACGCAGTTCGCGCCGGCTTCGGGACGAACCGAACGCTATTTGGGAAAATTCGCCTTTGTGATGTGGGTGTCCGCCTCCGCGGGATTGCCGACCAGGAACACGCGGACGGATTTAGGGTCCGGGTAGTCGATCTTTTCCGCCCCCCGAATCAGATCAGCGTTCTTCTCTTGTGCCGGGTCGTCCACCAGGTAAACCTTGTGCTGAGCGCCGGCCGGAAACCTGCAGACATACACCATTTTGGACATCGCTTTCTTCTCCTTTTCCTCGATCTTGTCTGGCGCCCCGCCAGGGCTGTCGGAGGCACACCCCCTTTCGTTGCCGGTAGCCAATACGAGCACGAAGCCGCGCACCATGCCGCTCTTTGTAAGACCCACCGACGTTTTGCTGCAGCGCCAGGGCCGTTTTCGGATGGTTGACGGCCTCGCTTTCGCTATAACAAGTAGCCGACACAGACCTCAAGGTTTTTCACCCGACGCAGTGCCATTCGTTCCGCCGGTTTGAGCGCCCCGCCTTGCTCTTGCTCCTAAGTAAAGCCAGAAGGCACGATCGGGGAAGGGAATCCTAGGCCATGCACAATGACCAAGCCGTAGGCGAGGGCACCAAGGATCCTGTCACGCCAGGGCATGTCATGAACGAACCCTCTTCCGCTGCGGAGGATTCTAGATCATCTCCCAAATGGATGTGGCGTGTTGGGGGAACCTGCAATTCAGGCAAGTGGCTGGAGTTGCGTTTGATGATGCGCGGGCCAGACTACGGCGTGGCGGGTTTGGCCAGCAAGGGCCGCAATTGCAGCAATACTTCGCCCCGGGTCAGGGCGTCAGAATTTACGTAGATTTGGTGCGGGTCGGAAATCCCATAACGAGCCAGGAATGCAGCCAAATCCGACCAAACCACCGGTTCGTCCGGCTGGAAGCGACCGTCTGTGCCTCCCTTAAAAACTTCCCGTTCGCGCAAGGCGGCCAAGGTAGGGGCGGCCCAGTGCATGTACGGTACGTCACGAAACGAAGCGCATGTTGGTTTGGGGGCAATGCCGAGGACCCGGGCCACCATCACTGCCCATTCCGCGCGGGTGATGGTGCGGTCCAACTGTGGATCACCCCCGACTTTGGAGGAATTCAGGGCTGCTGCAAGGATCTCCTTCAGCGGTTCCAGTTGCCACTCGTGCCACCCCTTGCGCAAGAGTACCGTCTGCAGTTCCTGTTTGCCCCAGGCATAAGCCGCATCGCGGGAGGGGAACAGCAGATCGATAGTGTTGCCCACGATGGCCCCGCCGGTGTCCTCACCCTGGGCCAGACCGTAGCCGGGCACGTCCAGGATCGAGCCGAACGGCAGGACTTCCGGGTCCACCGCCATCACGCCCGGACGCAACTCTGTCCCGTTGACTGTCCGCGGGACAAAGGTCCCGTCGGTGCACTCTTCGGGGGAATAGGCGAAAGCCACTAGGCGAACATCCTGAGCGGAAGCAGCCGTGGCCCCCGTCACCAGAGCGACCGCGACTAAGATAAGCACCCAAACATAGGCAAAACCTCTTATTTTCAATACACAAACAGGATACGCAAGCCGACCTCATCCGTCAAGTCGATGCGCGCAGAAATGGCCATCAGAGACGGTGGTTGCGGTTTGGGCGCCGGAGGATTAGGATTGTCAAGATTTTACGGGGAGCTCGATGCCCGATCAGGAGGAAGGACTATGCGAGTTGGGATATTGACGGGCGGCTGGGACGCCCCCGGGCTAAACGCGGCCATTCGGGCGGCGGTGGCCAAAGCAGAAGAGTTCGGCTGGGAAGCGGTGGGCATCCGCCGTGGCTGGGCCGGACTGCTGGAGTGCGATACCGAGCCATTGGACTGGGCGTCGGTTGCCGACTCCGTGGCCACAGGCGGCACCCTGCTGGAGACTTCCCG
>JAPLHX010000196.1 GCA_026389415.1 Coprothermobacterota bacterium
CGATCCACGATACTGTGAAAATCATTTCTCTAGCTGCAAACCGCAGAATCCGGGTTGTTGGACCCAATACCGCAGGTCTTTTTGCTCCCGGGCATTGTAAAATGGGGATTATGCCTGCCCATATCTTTCGGCCGGGACCCATTGGAATCGTTTCGCGCTCCGGGACCCTAACCTACGAAATCGTTTCGCAGCTCTCCCAGCAAGGGTTTGGGCAATCTACCGCCGTGGGATTGGGTGGAGATCCTGTCGTGGGCCTTTCTTTCATTGAGGTCCTTGAACTGTTTGAACAGGATCCGGAAACGAAAGCAGTAGTGTTGATCGGCGAGATTGGTGGTTCGGCAGAAGAAGAGGCTGCCCGTTTCATCCCCGGCCATATCACCAAGCCTGTATTCGCTTATATTGCCGGGCGAACTGCACCCGCAGGGAAGCGAATGGGACATGCCGGCGCAGTCATTTCCGGAACATCGGGCAGCGCAGAAACTAAAACCAAAGCGTTGGCAGAAGCCGGCGTTCAGGTTGCTTGGCTGCCTGGAGACATACCGCGACTGGTAGAACAGACATTGGGACGTAGCGAGTTCCGATGAGAGCTGTTGACCTGATCGCCAAAAAACGAGATGGAAGCGTGCTCTCTCCTGAAGAAATCGATTTCCTGGTGCAAGGATACACGCGGGGTGAGATCCCAGACTATCAAATGGCTCCCTTTCTACTGGCCGTGTATTTTCAAGGATTAAACGATGAAGAGGCATTTGCCCTCACCCAAAGCATGATTCAATCGGGACAGATCCTGGACCTTGACGACCTGCCGGGTCCTACCGGAGACAAGCATTCCACCGGTGGCGTGGGAGACAAGGTTTCACTGGTTCTGGTACCCCTGGTTTCGGCTTGCGGATTATATGTAGCCAAAATGTCGGGCCGCGGTTTGGAGCATACCGGGGGTACCATCGACAAGCTGGAAGCCATTCCCGGATTTCGCACGGCTTTAAGCAAAGAAGAGCTGGTGGCTCAAGTGCGGAAGATCGGTTGTGCAATTGTAGCTCAGACCCCCGATCTGGCGCCTGCTGACGGCAAGATGTACGCTTTGCGCGATGTCACTGCCACGGTTGAGAGTCTGCCTTTAATCGCCAGCTCCGTGATGAGCAAGAAAATTGCCTGCGGCGCGCAGAATATCCTGATCGATGTCAAAGTGGGTCGCGGCGCCTTCATGAAAGATCTGGAATCCGCCCAGAAACTAGCACGATTGATGGTTGAAATCGGCAAGAAGTTGGGCAGAAGAGTCACTTGCGTGCTTTCTCCGATGGATCAGCCATTGGGGTATGCCGTAGGAAATGCGTTGGAGGTTAAAGAAGCGATTCAGGCCCTGTGTGGAGAAGGGCCAAAGGATTTGATAGAAACGGTGTGTGATCTGGCCGGGGAGCTGTTGTACCTGGGCGGGCTGGCGAATTCCATCAGCGATGGCGTTTCTCAAGCCGCCGCGGCACTGAGACAAGGTCTTGCGGCGGTAAAATTCCAACAAATGATCGAGGCTCAAGGCGGTGACGGGCGTGTGCTAACGGAACTCTGGCGCTTACCACAAGCACCTTTACGATGGGTGATTCCCGCGCGAAACTGTGGCTTCGTGCAATCGATTGACGCGCTGAAAGTGGGTTTAGCCGCCATGAGCCTCGGGGCAGGAAGGGAACGGATCGAAGATGCGGTTGACCTCTCCGTTGGAGTTCTTCTAGCGAAAAAAGTGGGAGAGCGGGTGGAAATGGAAGAGCCGATCGCCACACTGTATGTCAGAAACCGCGAACGCATTGGAGAGGCTCAGCGTCTGCTGGAAGAATCGTTCGTCATCGGTGAGAAACCCGCGGAAAAGAGATTGCAGATTCTCGGCCGGATTAGCAGCCTTGACTAGTATCACCGAGAACCCAATCCTGTTTCTGGTATCCATTCTCGTGCTGCTGTTTAGCATTATTCTGCACGAGGTAGCTCATGGCTGGGCCGCAGAGCGACTCGGGGACCCAACAGCTCGGATGGCCGGAAGGATCACATTCAATCCACTTCCTCACATTGACCTGTTTGGAACCGTAATCCTCCCCATTTCGTTGATCCTGTTGCACAGTTCCTTCGTAATTGGCTGGGCCAAACCTGTTCCGGTCAACTTCTATCGACTGCGGAGGCCGCGACGGGATACCATACTGGTGAGCCTTGCCGGGATCCTTTCCAATCTGACATTAGCCATCTTGATCAGTCTCGTCTGGCGATTGGTTCTCCTGTTTGAACTGCAGCCAGGGACCATTTTTTTCTTTTTCGCGAATGTAGTGTATTACACGGTTGGCATCAATTTGCTTCTAGCTGTTTTCAACCTGGTACCGGTACCACCTCTTGACGGTTCCAAAGTGGTAGGGGCGCTGCTGCCCCCGCGGTGGGAAGCCGTTTTGTTCAATCCTCAGTTCAGTCTGATCGGGACATTTGTGTTGTTTGCTCTCCTGTGGACCGGCCTCCTTTGGAGAATCCTGGGTCCTGTCCTCGTTTTTCTACAGAACATTCTGCTGTCCTGATCCGTAGGTTCGAGAAACCAGTTCAGATATTCGATTGCCCCTTCGGTGGTTCCCTGTTATACTTTCTGCCAATACGCACACTGCCTGATCGGAACGCGGTGGCCTTGTGGTTTCGTTTCCGAAAAGAAGGCGGTGGTGGAAAAAACCAAATTGGAGGAAAGGCAATGGCAGTCGTAAGTATGAAAAGCCTGCTGGAAGCAGGTGTACATTTCGGTCATCAAACCCGTCGCTGGAATCCCAAAATGCGCAAATTCATCTTCACGGAACGCAATGGGATTTACATTATCGACCTTCAGTTGACAGTTCAGAAATTGGATCAGGCTTATGCATTCGTTAAATCGGTGGTTAGCGACGGACAATCCTTTCTATTCGTTGGCACCAAGAAGCAAGCGCAAGATGCCGTCAAGTCTGAAGCGGATCGTTGCGGTATGTTTTATGTGAATGAGCGTTGGTTAGGCGGCACTCTTACTAACTTCAAGACGATACGGCGGAGAATGGAACGCTTAACCGAGCTGGAGAAAATGGAGAACGATGGCGTCATGGCGAAGCTACCGCGTAAGGAAGTCGCTTCGCTCGTACGAGAGAAAATCCGACTGGTACGCTTTTTTGGTGGGATACGCGGCATGAATGAGCTGCCGGGAGCTGTCTTTGTCACAGATACCCGCAAAGACCAGAATGCGGTCTTGGAAGCGAATAAACTTGGGATCCCCGTTGTAGCCGTGGTGGATACGAATTGTGATCCTGACCAGATCGATTATCCCATTCCAGGCAATGATGATGCGATCCGAGCCATCAAGTTGATCGCCGGCAAAATGGCCGATGCCATCATTGAAGCCCGCGAAGGTGTTGAGTTTGCGCCGGCGGAAGAAACCGCAGAAACCGCAGAAACAGCAGAAACCGAAGAGGAAACATTGCCCTCGGTCCTGGATTTACTCGAGGAAGAAGAGAAATACCTGGACACGATCGACCTCGAAGATGAAAAGTTCGATCGCTAGGGAGGAGCCAAAGTGGAAATTACTGCAGAAATGGTAAAGAACCTGCGCCAACGAACTGGATCAGGAATCATGGATTGCCGTCATGCTTTGCAGGAAACGGAAGGCGATGTTGAAAAAGCCATCGATAGTCTCCGGAGCAAAGGTTTAGCGGCTGCAGCCAAGAAAATAGGGCGAAAAGCAAACTCCGGCCTGATTGAAGCGTACATCCACCATGACGGACGGCTTGGTGTACTCGTGGAGTTGAACTGCGAAACCGACTTTGTCGCCCTTACTGATGAATTCAAGGCTCTGGCTCGGGAAATATGTATTCAAATTGCGGCCGAGTCTCCTTTGTACACCTGTCGCGAGGAAGTACCTGTAGAAATCGTTGCGAAGGAAAAAACGATTTATTGCGAGCAAGTTTCGGCCGAAGGGAAACCAGAAAACGTCGTAGATAGGATCGTGGAGTCTAAGTTGGAGAATTTCTACAAAACCAACTGCCTGACGGAATCTCTCTACGTTCGGGACCCGTCTAAAACTATCGAAAATCTAGTTTCGGAAATGATCGCAAAGGTGGGGGAAAATGTGCGCATCCGCAGATTTGCCCGGTTCAAGCTGGGAGAAGAACTCTAAGCTACGTTTTCACCGTATCCTACTGAAGCTCTCCGGAGAGGCTCTTCAAGGAGAGCAGGGATTCGGTATTGATCCAGGCATATTGGAGGTGATATGCCTCCAGGTAAAAGAAATTATGCAGAGAGGGTGTCAAGTTGCGATTGCAGTCGGCGGCGGCAATATTTGGCGAGGTGGTGAGATGGCGGATCGGTTTGGTATCGACAGAGCCACCGCAGACTACATGGGGATGCTGGCAACAGTAATGAACGCCTTAGCCTTGCAGGCTACACTAGAGAATTTGGGCGTACCCACTCGCGTGCAAACAGCCATTGATATGGATAAAATTGCCGAGCCCTATATCCGCAGACGGGCAATTCGTCACTTGGAGAAAGCGCGAGCGGTGATTTTCGCTGCTGGAACCGGCAGCCCATTTTTCACTGCCGATACAGCTGCTGCTTTGCGCGCAGTAGAGATTGGCGCCGATATCATCCTGCGCGGAACGAAAGTCGAAGGTATCTACAGTGCTGACCCTCTCCAGGAAAAAGACGCCCTTCTGTATCGCCAAATGACTTACTCCGAATATCTGACGAAGGATCTAAAGGCAATGGATGCGACGGCAGTCACGCTTTGCCGGGAGAATAAAATGCCAATTCTCGTCTTCAACTTGAACGAACCGTCCAATATCCTGAAAGCGGTAACCGGCGAACAGATTGGCACGATCATAAGGGAGGGTTGACCTTGTTGGAGCAAGTCCTGAAAGAAGCAGAAGAGAAAATGAAGAAATCACTAGCTGCTCTGCAGCGGGAATATCAATCGCTACGAGCTGGGAAGGCCAATCCAAGTTTCTTAGATAAGGTGACCGTCAACTACTACGATTCTTTGATGCCCCTCAATCAAGTAGCGACTATTTCCTCTCCCGAAGCCCGCTTGCTGACGATCACCCCTTGGGATGCATCACTGCTGAAGGATATTGAGAAAGCCATTCTAAAAGCGAACCTTGGAGTCACACCGCAATCAGATGGTCGAGTGATTCGAGTTGCCTTCCCGCCGCTGACCGAAGAACGTCGCAGGGAACTGGTCAAGCTGGCAAAGAAATATGCGGAAGAATTCCGGGTGGAAATGCGTAACCACCGGCGTTTGGCCAACGATGAAATCAAGGAACTGAAGGAAAATGGAAAAACCACCGAGGACGAGCGAGATTGGGCCTTGGAAAGAGTGCAGAAGCTGCTGGAAAAGTACGCAACACAAATTGACGAAACCCTCAGCAAAAAAGAACTGCAAATCATGGAGGTATAGGTGACCAAGGAAAGTCTTTTCGAGCTGGAAGCCTATTGCGGTCTCCTTTGGTCAGAAGCCAAAACAATGCTTGACGCAGAAGGGGCGATAATAGCGGAGGAAGTACTATTGACCCCCCCCTACCCAGTTGAACCTGTCGGAGAACAACGCCTCTTGCTTCTAAAGCAAACATCCTCTGGCTGGGTTGCCTACCTTACCCATGAGAACTACCTTTCCCCTGGGCGCCAACCGCGTTCGATGGATGCATTCCTGGCGATTCAGGGCCGTGAAAGAAAATAGCACTCCGCAGCATATAGCCTTTCTAGCGGAAACGATGTCCTTTACAGGCGATGATGGTTCCAACAGGAGCATTCTGCTGGAACAATCAATTCTTGATTGCGCTCAATTTTGCTTTCAACACGAAACTCGACTGGTTAGTTTTTTTCTGGAGAAGGGAACGCCTCGCCCACGCATTGAAGGAAAAGCCGCTTTGATGGAAGCACAGGTTTTGTACTTACCGAACAATCCGTCACAGCCGACGGAAGGAGATCGGCGGATATTGCTCGCGATCGGTTACAGTGAGAAAGAAACCCTTTGGCAAATGCTTCGGGAGCAACGGACTGTTCGAGTCTCGGAAGAGCGGATTTTAAAGCTGCTTTGTCGGGATGGGTGGGTTGAACCCGACTTGGTGATCCTTTGCGCCAACCGCATGGAGCTAGGCGAAACGCTGACTTGGTCAATTGCCTACAGTGAGATCTATTTCAGCTCATCCCCACTGGTGGGATTTCCGATGGAGGAAATGGTGAGTGTTTATCGAGATTATGCGAATCGTCAGCGACGTTTCGGGGGGATACTTCCGTAAACCTTCTTTGGCGGTTCCTCTCCGCTTTCGTCCTGCTCCCCCCCCTGCTTCTGGTGGGGTACTTGGGAGGGTGGTACGTCTGGGTCTTTCTCGTCCTATTCGGTAGCGTCGCTTGTTGGGAATGGATGAGGATGTTCAGCGCACACCGGGCCGATCAGATCATTGCCGTAGTCGGATTTGTAGTATTGATGGCGACTGCTGATCCCGGCCTGAACCTTTCTATCAGCCTCCTGCTTTTGTTTCTTTTGATCAGTTTGTACATCCTGGTCATTGATGGGCAAGAACGAGTCTATCGAATCACGTTGATTTTGACTGCATCCCTATATCTTGGATTCCTGCTTCGCTATATCGCCCTCCTTCGTACTTTACCGGACGGTTGGTATCTCTTGCTACTGTGCTTGGCTGGAACGTTTGGGGCGGATAGCTTTGCCTTCTTTGTGGGAAAGCTTTTCGGTCGGCGTCATCTTTTTCCCAGGATCAGTCCTGGAAAAACTCTGGAAGGATCGATGGCCAGTCTTTTGGGGGGCGTATTGGGCGTTCTACTGATCGCCATTGTGTTTGGCCGGCCATTAGCTGTCATCATCCCCTTGGGAATTCTGATCAGTTTGACCGCGCTGGCCGGTGATCTTTTTGAATCTATATTCAAACGGGAAGCTGGCGTGAAAGACTCCTCCCATCTGATTCCAGGGCATGGAGGCTTCCTCGATCGACTAGACAGCGTTTTGTTCACCGCTCCATTGACTTACTGTTATGCTGTCTTAGTACTTGGGCTGGGCGGTTAGGAGTAGCGAATGGTCGTTATCTATATTCTCTTGGCAATTCTGATTCTGGGAGTTTTAATTTTTGTACACGAGCTGGGGCATTTCCTTTTTGCGAAAAGATTTCGGGTGCCCGTAGAGACATTCGCTTTGGGATTCGGTCCCTCCTTGGTTTCGTTCAAGCGAAAGGAAACGACCTACCGTTTAAATATATTTCCCTTGGGTGGATATGCCAAGATCGGCGGTATGGATTTGGGAGAGGAGGGTCTAGCACACGGTTACTACCAGCAAAGCTGGTGGCGCCGTTTTCTAATCATTGCCGGGGGAGTGCTCTTTAATCTGATCTTCGCCTGGCTGTTAGTCTTGATCATTACGTTCTTTGTCCAAGTCCCGTTGAATCCCAACGTCATCGGCTCTTTGGAGCCGCAGTACCCGGCAGCGGAAGCCGGCATCAGGGTCGGAGATCAAGTAGTGTCTATCAACGGCCTTCCCGTACAAAGCTATGACGAAATGCGGCAAATCCTCGAAGAACAGGGCCAAGGGGGCAAGAGTATGGTGATGGGTCTGTTGCGCGATGGCCAGTCGCAGCAAGTCACTGTAGTCCCCACCTATGCGACAGACGCGAAACGATGGATTATCGGAGTAACGCCTCGTTCTGAGACGATTGGATTTTGGCAAGCATTCCCACAATCCTTTGTCCGATTCTGGGATCTGATTGTGTTAGTCTTCACTTCCCTGGGCATGCTGTTTTCTGGGCAGGCTTCTATATCAGATCTCGCCGGTCCGGTCGGAATTATTAACTATACCGCCCAAGTTGCCCAAACGAATATCCTTAGTTTCTTGACATTCGTCGCGTTTCTTTCTGTGAATCTTGGCGTACTCAATTTTCTACCGATTCCGGCGTTTGACGGCGCCCGTTTGCTTTTTCTCATGATCGAAGGGATCACGCGACGCAGGGTGAATCGTCGAGTGGAGGAAACCATCCATACGATTGGGTTCATTCTCGTGCTGGGATTGTTTCTCTATATCACTTGGAACGATATCCGCCGTCTATTTTGAGGAGACGGACTCAACCAGTCCGCGTGGGCAACCTGGTCATCGGCGGGGACGCCCCAGTCTCGGTACAGAGTATGTTGAAATGCGACCCGCGCGACATTTCCTCCTCTTTGCGCCAGTTGAGAGTCATGGAGCGAGAAGGATGTGAGTTGGTGCGCATGGCAGTTCCAGATACGGAAGCGGTGAACACATTAGCTGAGCTTGTACGGAAGGCCCGAGTTCCCCTAGTGGCCGATGTCCATTTCGACCATCGATTAGCCATTCAAGCAATGCAAGCAGGTGCGGACAAAGTCCGAATCAACCCGGGGAATCTCAGCCCTTCCGGATTGCGCCAAGTGCTGCGGGCCTCCTTCCAGCGCAATATTCCACTTCGAATCGGTTTTAACAGCGGATCGCTTCCGCGCGATTTGCGTTCCAAACGAATCTCCGAGCGTCTGGTAGAAGCCGCCAATCGTTTCCTGCAGAGGTTGGAGATCCCCCATAAGGCCCTGGTCTTCTCATTGAAGGCTTCCGGCATCCAGGAAACTCTTAATGCCTATCAGCAGTTTTCCGATCAGTACGATTATCCCTTGCATATCGGCTTGACCGAAGCCGGTCCTATTCCTGAAGGCATCGTCGCTTCCATTTTGGCGTGCGAGCAATTGCTGTTGAATGGAATCGGCGATACCCTCCGAATTTCGCTGACGGACTCTCCACTACAAGAAATCCGTACCGCACGAGCTTTACTGGAATCCCTCGGCTTACGTGAAGGGAATGTCAAAATCATCTCTTGCCCCACCTGCGGCCGCACCAACATCTCCCTGACTTCCGTCTTAACGGCCATTCGGCCGATTCTCTTCCAACTGAAAAAACCAATGGTGCTGGCTGTCATGGGGTGCGAGGTGAATGGACCGGGAGAGTCTATGCAGGCCGATTTGGGCATTACCATGACACGACAGGAAGCGATCTTTTTTAAAAAAGGTCAAATCATTCGTCGAGTTCCACGCTTCGACCTACTGCGATGCTTGAAACAAGAGCTTGAATCGTGGAGATGAAATTTCTCGCCTTGATACCCGCTTTCAATGAAGAGGCAACGGTAGGAGAAGTGGTGCGCGTTTGTCAGGCTGCTCCTAGCGTATTAAGGGTCCTGGTGGTTTCGGACGGGTCCACGGATCATACAGCCCAAGAGGCAAGGAAACAGGGTGCCCATGTGATTGAGCTTCCGCTGAATCAAGGCAAGGACAGGGCCCTTCAGGCCGGCATAGAAGCCGTCTATGCCGACTACCTGGTCCTGGTGGATGCCGATCTGATTGGACTCCAGCCTAGGCATCTGGAAGCGCTGATCGAGCCGATTCGGATGAAGAAAGCAGATACCACGGTCGGGTTTTTCACCAAGGGTCGCTGGATGACGGATTGGGCTCAATCTCTCACACCTTTTCTCAATGGACAACGCGTGATACCTCGAACGGTTTGGATCGAAGCTATCTCATCGTCTCTAGGTGTTGGCTTCGGCGTGGAGACGGTTCTTGAGCGATACATCCACAAAAAAGGTCTGAACGTAGTCCGTGTCCCTTTGGCCGGTGTTACACAGCGACGCAAGGAAGAGAAATTGGGTTTCTGGCGGGGATTCCGCTACCGGTTGCGCATGTATCGGCAAATTCTGGTTGTGCTTTGGAGGAGGTAGTCATTCATTGCAGGAGGTAAACTGATGGAAGAAGGTTTGTCGATCCGTTCCCACTACGAGCTAAAGCCGGTCCGGGGTTTTCACGGACCCTTGTTGGTGGAAAGCGAAAGCTTGTTTCGGAATCGGTTGAGTTTTCCCAGCGAGTCGGAGCAACTCACCTGGATCAACCGTTTCATCGAAGGTGATGTCGGACAACCATTGATCCTGACCTTGTTTGACTGGGAAGAGGATCAACCGCAGACAGATGTCTACCCGACATTGTTGAAACAAGTTGCAGCTCTTGACGGTTATCCCTTGTGGAAAGCATGTCCGCCTCTGGTTCGCAGCCAACTACGCAGCTGGCTGCAAGGTTCTTATCACAAAAAAATATGGATGGCGATTCCGCGTCTTCGGCGCGCTGAAGAGCTTACGGCACTTACAAACAGCCTGGAGCAGATCCTGAACGAGTTGGCAGGGGAACAGATTCTTTTCGACCGATTCCCGAAAATTGGAGTCAGACTGGATAGTCCATTGGCGCTGCGCCATTTCTCCCAATTTCTTTCCATCGACTTTTTTCTGCTGGATCTGGACCGACTGGTATGTCATCTGCTGGGAATCCGTTACGAAAAGAGCGTATTGCTGAACTACCTCCCTCTGCGTGCGGAAGAGAGCGAGTTATTGTTGCATTGGATTGGAAACCTTCCTTTTGCCCAAAAATGGATTGGATGTGTTTCGTCCGTGCAGAAGCCGTGGGAGAAACTGCTGCAGTTTCCCTACGAAGCATTCTTCCTGCGTAATCCCGTACCAACCGCATAGTGTAATACAATGACCGGATCAAGGATGGTCTAAATGGAACCGACTGAAAAGGGTTTACTTGCGTTCTTTCAATCAACCAGCGCGCTGCAACAGGCAGATTCGAGCATGTTGCAACCGGAGCATTCTATTGCACGCTTGTTAGAAGAGTTAACGCGTATCTCTGAAGTGGAAGCAGCACTGTTTTTTCTGCGGGATGAACGAACCGAGCGATTCCAGCCATTTGCATTTCCCCTCTCCTGGTCATTGACCGAGCTATCCCAACCGGTACAAGAATCGATTATGCGCCAGATTACCGCAGGGGCGAATGTTGCGGTCGAGAGCAATCTGTTGGCTCAACTTCACCCAGAAAAATCCAGTGAAAACCACCATCTGATCGCCCTACCGGTAGAGGTAAGGCGTAGACCATTGGGATTGGTCTTACTAGCTACCTCGGGCAATTTGGAAAACATCCTAATGCAAGCGAGTCAATGGCTAGTGGATTTCTGGGTACTACAATATGAAAACGAGCAGCTTCGCTGGGAAAATCAGCATCGTCTCGAACAGATGAGGATGCTGATCGATGTATCTCGATTAATCAATTCCTCCTTTAACCTGCAAGAATCATTTCGTTCCATCGCCTACGCCGCAAAGCAACTTCTTGGTTTGGAGAAACTTGCCATCCTCGTTTGGCGAAACGGGTCGCTTTCCACACTTTTCAAGCAAGGCGTGACCGCTCAGATTGTCGAAGCAATGCTGCGCTTGCTGACCCCACAGCAGGATGCTTTACGGACAGCTCGAAAGCCGTTTCGCCTTGGCGACATACTGGTGGAAAAACCGGGAGAAATGAATCATTGGACGTTTTTGCCGATGCAATACCGGGATAAAAACAAAGGTTTTCTCGCCTTCTCGTTGGCCGCAGAACAACGGATGCTGCCGGAGGAATTGTTGGTCGCGCAATCGTTTGCCAACCAAGCCGCGTTGACCCTTGAAAACACCTATCTCTTTCACCAATACGAGCAAAGAGCGAAGGAATTCTCATCCTTGTTCGAAATTGCTCAAACCATCACCGGGTCCTTGGATATTGCAGCCATCGTATCCCAGATTCTAGAGAGTGCTCAACAGTTAGTGAAAGCGGATGAAGGATTCATCTTCGAGCGGGAAGAAGGGTCACAGGTTCTGCATTGTCTCGCCGCCACCGGGAGCTATGTGGAGACCATTCGTCAGATGACTCTGACAGTGGGTGAGGGAATCACCGGTTGGGTTGCTAAAACCGGAGTTGGGGAAAATGTGGCCCAAGCACAACTCGATCCCCGCAGCAAACACATTTCCGACACACCGATCGAACCGGAATCCATGCTTTCCGTACCACTGAAAGTAAAAGATCGGGTCATAGGCGTAATGACCTTATCTCGCCTGGGAAATCGCCCATTCTCTGAAGAAGACTTCAGGCTGATCAGTATTTTCTCCACATTTGTTGCCTCGGCATTAGCAAATGCTCGTCTGTATGAAAATGCGGCTAAAATGGCGATTACCGACTATCTAACCGGTCTTTACAACTACCGCTATTTTTTCAGACGTTTGGAGGAGGAATTGGCACGGGCCCGTCGTCAGGAAGAGAACCTATGTATTATCCTGATCGATTGGGACCAGTTCAAACGCTATAACGACCGGTATGGCCACCAAGCAGGAGATCGAATTCTAGTCAAATTTGCCGGCTTGGTTCGCAAGGCCCTGCGAATTTCCGATATTGCGTTTCGTTACGGTGGTGATGAATTTGTGGTTATTTTGCCATCTACGGACGAAGCGGAAGCAAGACAAGTTGTCGCGCGCCTGGAGTATCTCTTCCAATCCGAACTCCCGCAGAATTTAGAAATCCCGTTGCGTGCGTCCTTCGGTTTAGCCGTTTTCCCAATGGACGCCAACGATTTGGAAGCGTTGGTAAAAGTAGCCGACGAGAGGATGTATGCGATGAAGCAATCACGTGGGAATGTGAATACGCATTGAAGGGCAAGCTGTTGGTTTGCGCAACACCAATCGGCAATCTGGGAGATGCCTCACCACGGTTGATCGAGGTTTTGCGAACCGTAGACCTGATCCTAGCGGAAGATACGAGGCTTACGAGGAAACTGCTGGCAGCGAATCAAATCTCAACCCGCATGCTTTGTCTGGAACGACGTCGAGAATCTCAGATGATACCACGAGTGGTTGGATGGCTCATAGAGGGAAAATCAATTGCATTGGTTTCAGACGCCGGTACTCCTGGTTTATCCGATCCAGGACAACAACTGATTCCAAGGGTCATCGACCGGGGGATCGATGTAGAGTATATTCCCGGGCCCTCGGCCATCATCTCGGCTCTCATCTTATCGGGATTGCCCCTGCACACTTTTTTGTTCCATGCTTTCCCTCCAGCTTCCGGGGGTCCTAGACGACGCCTATTCCAATCGTTAGCAGGCCTGAAAGCCACGCTCGTTTTTTTTGAATCCCCCCATAGATTGTTGAGCTCTCTAGATGATTTGCAGGCCACACTGGGAGATCGAAGAGCGGCCGTTTGTCGCGAGATGACGAAGTTGCACGAAGAGATACTCCGTGGACATATAAGCGAACTCACTGCATCACTTGCTTTAAGGCCAAGGCTTCAAGGAGAAATCACGATTGTGGTTGAAGGGGTAGGCTCGCATTTGACAGCCTGATCAGGCCGATGTTACTTTGGCCTAGATAAAGGAAGAAAAGAGGGCAGACAGGATGCGAATTGTGATCAAAGGAAAGAATGTAGAAGTGACCGAAGCCCTTCGATCGTATGTCCTCAAGAAGGTCCAGCGAACGGATCGATACTTCAATAACATTCAGGATGCACTGATTACATTGAGCATGGAACGAGGCCGATTCAAAGCTGAAGTGACCATGCAAATCTCCGGCGCCACCTTGCGTGCAGAGGAGCGCGAAGGCGATATGTATTCCGCGATCGACCGGATGGCGGACAAACTAGAGCGCCAAGTGAAGCGTCACAAAGAGAAACTGACGCACAAGGGCAAGCTTCCCCCAGAGGAAGGTTGGATACCTTCTGCAGATGACCTTTCCGCGGAATCGGAAGCACGTATCGTCCGAGTGAAAAAATACGCACTGAAACCAATGTCCGCCGAGGAAGCCGTCGAAGAAATGGAATTATTAGGGCACGATTTCTTCGTCTATCGCAACACAACCTCCAACCAAGTGAATGTTGTCTACAAACGCAAGGATGGTCACTACGGCCTAATCGAGTCCGAACCGCACTAATGGCAAATTTTCTCCAGAGTTTGTTTTCCGCCAACCAGCGGGAGGTGGACCGACTTGGACGCTGGGTAGGGGAGACTCAACTCGCAGCCGAGTCCATCGAGCAGCTACCGCTGCAGGACGTAGCATCCTATACGGCACAACTCAAACAACGATTCATCGAAGGAACGCCACTGGATGAATTGCTACCTGAAGCGTTTGCACTGGTACGACACGTCTCCCAGCAAACGATCGGTTTGCGCCATTTTGATGTGCAGTTAATGGGCGGGGTCGTCCTTCATCACGGAAAAATCGCCGAGATGAAAACCGGTGAAGGTAAAACCTTGGTCGCCACATTGCCGGCCTATTTGAATGCTTTAACCGGCGAGGGCGTGCATATTGTCACAGTCAACGACTACCTCGCACGACGCGATTGGGATTGGATGGGCCCTATTTTTCACTCCCTGGGCCTTAGTACAGGATTTATCGTGCATGATACATCCCCGGCGGAGAGAAAAGCGGCTTATCAGTCTGACATTACCTACGGAACCAACAACGAATTCGGTTTCGACTATTTGCGAGACAATATGGCGATCTCTGCAGAGCAGACCGTGCAGCGTCCCTTGCACTATGCCATTGTAGATGAGGTGGATTCTATCTTGATTGATGAAGCCCGCACGCCACTGATTATCTCCGGACCGGCGGAGGAATCCACCGATCTGTATTACCGAGCTACACAAATAGCCCGACGTCTGGTGAAGGAAGAGGATTATTCCCTAGACGAGAAGGCAAGGATGGCAGCTTTGACGGTAGAAGGCGCGCATAAGGTGGAGCGGTATTTTGGTCTCGAAAATCTGTTCTCTAGTGACAATGTGGAATATCACCGTCATATTCTGGTGGCACTGCGTGCGCTCCATTTATTTCGACACGAAGTAGACTATATGGTCAAAGACGGAGAAGTGATCATCGTTGACGAGTTTACCGGGCGTATGATGTTAGGCCGTCGATACTCGGATGGTTTACACCAAGCGATTGAAGCCAAAGAAGGGCTTCGCGTTCGTCAAGAGAACCAAACGTTAGCCACCATCACCTTTCAGAATTACTTTCGGATGTATAAAAAACTGGCTGGGATGACAGGGACAGCCGCGACCGAGGAAGAAGAATTCAAGGCGATCTATAACTTGCCAGTAGTAGTGATCCCAACGCATAAATCGATGATACGGGTCGACGCTCCTGATTCCATTTACAAAACCGAAAAAGCAAAGTTTCAAGCCATAGTCGAACAAATCAAAGGCTTGTACACGATAGGCCAGCCAATCTTGGTCGGAACCCGCTCGATTGAAAAATCAGAGCTTTTGAGCCGAATGCTGCTGCGGGAAGGGATTGCACACCAGGTGCTCAATGCCAAGTACCACGAGAAAGAAGCGCAAATCATTGCGCTGGCCGGTCAAGAGAAAGCGGTAACGATTGCCACGAATATGGCCGGTCGCGGAGTCGATATTGTCTTGGGCTCAGGCGTTGTGGACTTTGGCGGTTTACAGATCATCGGCACGGAAAGGCACGAATCACGTCGGATCGACAATCAATTGCGCGGGCGCTCTGGACGGCAAGGAGATCCAGGTGCTTCTCGTTTCTACCTTTCTTTAGAGGATGAACTGCTTCGCTTGTTCGGCGGAGCGATGCTGACCTCATTGATGGATCGGCTAAGAGTTCCAGAAGACATGCCCATCGAGCACGGACTCTTAACGAAAGCGATTGAGAATGCACAAAAGAAGGTGGAGGCACGAAACTTCGAAATCCGCAAGGATCTGCTGGAGTATGATAACGTCCTTAACAAGCAGCGCGAAGTGATCTATGCCGAACGTCGGAAAATCCTGGAAAAGGACGACCTCCAGGAGCACATTCTAGAAATGATGGACCAAGCAGTGGCCGAGATTCTCGGGAGGCACGTCAATGAGCATGCCGGCGGGGAACAGTGGGACATGGACGGTTACTGGAACGCCTTTGCTCAATTGACTGGAATTCCCCGTTTCCGGCCACCCGAAGCGGAAATGACCCGCAAAGAAATCCTTGCCTGGAGCATTGATACCGCGCGAGACATCTATCAGAAAAAGGAAACAGAGACCACCCCAGACGTAATGCGCAAGGTTGAGCGCTACGTGCTTCTACAAACGGTTGACAGCAAATGGAAAGACCACCTGTACAACATGGACTACCTGAAGGAAGGGATCGGCCTCCGTGCCTATGGCCAAAAATCACCATTGCTGGAATACCAACTGGAATCCTTTGAAATGTTCCAAGCCATGCTGCGTTCCATCCGGGAAGATACGGTTAAATTCCTCGTGCGGATACGGCTGCAAGCGTCACCAGAGGCACCCAAGCCAAACTCCAATGGATGGACCCACCAACAAGCTTTAAATCATCAACCCTCCAAGCAAAAAGGGCGTTCGCCGGATTCCGTTCGCTCCATCGTCCCTCCACCGGTCCTTCCAGCGAAAAAACATACCGTGGGTCGGAACGACCCCTGTCCTTGCGGCAGCGGCAAGAAATACAAAAGATGTCACGGGAAAAACCTTTAGAACCCTTTCTACTGCGAACCGAAATCCGGGACTTGCGCGAGAAACTGGCTGAGTTTGCTGCCACCATACCATTGCAGAACTTGCGGAAGCGAAGGGAATTCCTGGTGGAACGCAGCAGTCAACAAGATTTCTGGCAGACGACCGATCAAACCGAAGTATTGCAAGAAATTGCCCGTCTGGATCAACGCTTGGCCTTGTATCAACAAATCCAGCAAGAGATGTCGGAGATCGATACTTGGTTTGCACTGATGGAAGAAAAGGATTTTACTCCGATGTTGGCGGAATTGGCTAGTAGAATCACCGGTTGGCAGCAGTGGATCCGCCAGTTGGAAACACAGTTGTACTTGGTGGGCCCTTATGATGAACGCAATGCCATCCTGTCGATCCATGCCGGCGCTGGCGGGAAGGATGCGCAGGATTGGGCCGAAATCCTGCTGAGGATGTATCTTCGATGGGCGGACCGCAATAATTTTCGTGCCGAGGTGGTGGACACGTCACCAGGAGAGGAAGCCGGCATCAAATCCGCTACCGTCGAGATGAAGGGAAATCAGGCGTACGGGCTATTAATAAATGAGAAAGGAGTGCATCGCCTGGTTCGGATATCTCCCTTCGATGCCAATCATCGTAGACATACTTCTTTTGCATTGGTCGAGGTGATCCCCGAAATCGAGAATGAAACCGTAGAAATCGGGGACGATGATCTTCGGATTGAAACATTCCGCTCTTCCGGACACGGAGGACAGAATGTCCAAAAAACAGACACAGCGGTCCGTATCACCCATATTCCTTCAGGCGTTGTGGTGCAGTGTCAGAACCAACGTTCACAATTGCAAAACAAAGTCACTGCCATGAAAATCCTTGTTTCCCGTCTTGCTCAAATCGCCAGCGAAAAAGACCGGCAACGGCTGACCGAATTGCGCGGGGAATACCTCACAGCGGCCTGGGGAAACCAGATTCGATCTTATGTACTCCATCCATACACCATGGTCAAAGATCACCGCACAGGCTATGAAGTGGGAGATGCGATGCGAGTGCTTGACGGGTCGATCGAGGACTTCATCCGGCAGAATTTGCGTCGGGAAAAAGCCGGTTGATATAATACCAGAAACAAAATCGGAGACCTAATTTTGCCCAAGAAAGTAATTACACTTCTGTTAATCGGTTTTTTCGTGATTGGTTGCGTATTCGCTGTCAGCCAAGCTCAGGCTCAGACTTCACCAGGAACCGTGGAGGACCCGATCATAACCAAGAGCTACCTGGATCAGTTCCTGATGCCCCTCGTCGTGGAACTAAAAAAAGGTCAGTTTCTCCAGGCCGAGGCCGGTACACAGATCATCGTTCGAGTAGGAGAGACGATTTGCATGGCCGATCCGGCTTCAGCTAAAGGTGGCCTTTCGGAC
>JAPLHX010000306.1 GCA_026389415.1 Coprothermobacterota bacterium
CCACCTTAAACGTCCCACCAAGCTGGACTCGATATTGTTTACCTCCAAGATGCAACACAGCGTACATAGAATCGTTCCTTCCTTTTCTATATCCGCAGAATTATAGCGACAAGGGGGTGCGCTGTCAAAGCTAACATACGATGAAAGCAGCAAGAAACAGTTCTTAAGTGTAGAATTCTTAGAGCATGGCCGGATTCCCTTGTCGAGTGCCGATTCCCTCCATACAGAACTTGACGATCGAGATCAATCCCGAATTCCAGCGGGCGTTGGATTTGCTGGCGGATACGTCCCAGACCGTGTTCATTACCGGGCGGGCCGGTACCGGCAAGTCCACCTTGCTCGATCTCTATCGCAGCCAAACTCGTAAAAAGATGATTGTGCTGGCTCCCACCGGCGTAGCTGCATTGAACGTAGCCGGTCAGACCATCCATTCCTTCTTTGGCTTCGAGCCACAGATCGCCGTATCGGATGCCCGTCGATTGGCAGCGATTACTGCAAAACCAGATTTGTACCAACGGCTGGAAATGATTGTAATCGACGAAGTTTCCATGGTACGGGCTGACCTGTTGGATTGCGTGGACAGCTTCCTGAAGGCAGTGCGCCATGATCTCAGTCCCTTTGGTGGCGTGCAGATGGTGTTCATAGGGGACCTTTACCAGCTCCCGCCAGTGGTGAAAGGGCTCGAGCGGGAGGCTCTGGCCGGCAAGTATCGCACCCCCTACTTCTTCGATGCCCAGGCACTGGCCCAGTTCGAGCAAGACTTGGAAAAGGTAGAGTTCGTAGAGTTGGAAAAAATCTACCGTCAGCACGATCGGGAGTTCATCGATCTGCTCAATGCAGTACGCCAGCGCACGATCTCTCCAGCGGAATTGGCTCGCATCAACCAGCGTTGTTTACCCATCCCGGCGGCGCTGGAAGAGCTGTACATCACCCTCACTGCGACCAATGCCCAGGCCGACCGGATCAACCAGGCTCACCTAGCTCGTTTGCCTGGCAAGAAGCGGCATTACCGGGCTAAAACGGAGGGAGAGTTCGGTAACCGTGATTTGCCCACCGATGCGGATCTGACTCTCAAGAAGAGCGCACGGGTGATGCTCTTGGTCAACGACAGCCAAGGGCGATGGGTGAATGGCTCGCTGGGCATGATCACCCGGACCGGCAAAGAGAACCCTACCGTATTGTTGGATTCCGGCGAAGAGGTGGAGGTTCCACCCTTTCAATGGGAGATGATCCAGTCCCGCTATGACCGAGTCTCCGACACCATCGAGAAAGAAATCGTAGGCGCCTTCATCCAAACACCCCTTCGTTTGGCGTGGGCCGTCACCATCCACAAGAGCCAGGGCAAGACTTTTCCCCGAGTGATTCTGGATCTGGGTCGGGGTGCCTTCGCCAATGGCCAGCTCTATGTGGCTCTGAGCCGCTGTACCAGCTTGGAAGGGATTCTCCTGCGCCAACCGCTTCGTTTGTCCGATGTGCGTGTCGACTACCGTGTAGTCCGCTTCCTAACGTCATTTCAATGCCGCTTGGCCGACCGTGACCAATCGCCGGAAGACAAGTTGCATCTGATCCAGCAGGCCCTGGACGATCAGCGGCGGATCCGCATCGTCTACTTGAAAGGGCGGAATGAAAAGAGCGAGCGGATCATCCGACCCCTGCGCATTGCCCAGATGATCTACCGTGGTATCCCCTTTCCGGGGTTGGAAGCCTACTGCTTTTCCGCGGGCGACCGACGTACATTCCACCTGGACCGGATCCTATCCGTGCAATGGATCGACTAGAGTTCAACAGGACATCACCCGAGATGACGGCAAAACAGAGAGGGCTCCCGTCGGGAGCCCTCTTGCATTTCGTTCTATGGTTCGATGCTGGGTCTAGGAACCGAAATGGACGGCCGGCATCCGGTAATCAAACACTGCGGTCTGTGCCCGATTGCAGGGACTATTGAAGTAAGCCATGGTGGGATCGCGATCCTCCACCGATACCCTAGTTATGCGATACTTTTGTTGCGGGCGGTGGCCGAGTATCCCATTAGAGTAATGCCGTAGAGGATGCCGTAAAAACCGAAAATCCACATCAGGGCCAGGAACCCGGTCACCCAATGTAGCACCAATAACAGCACACCGAAGATAATGGAGAAAATGCCGGCAATGGCAAGCAAGACCACTCCTCCCCCCTTCGCGCCGCCCAAAAACGCCCCTAAAAACTCGAATAGCCCGGAGACGATCGCCCAAATCGCGATCAGCATATAGATCGTAAATCCCGCTAACACCGGATTGAATAGCACGATCGTTCCCGCTGCCAAGCTGATGATCCCCTTGCACAGGAATATCCACCAGCTCTTACCGGCTTTAAACATCCCGAATAGAGCCACAACACCGGCAACCAAGGCGAAGATCCCAAAGGCCAGGATTAGGATTTCCGCAACGTCTATTGGCCAGATAAAACTGGCGATGCCGAAAAGCAAATAGATAATACCTAAGAGTAAGAACGCCCACCATTGGCCCTGCGGGGCTTTTGCTTCCAATACTGCTGACATAAGTCCGCTTCTCCTTTTCCCTAACTAGAATAGGGTATTATACCGCATTCCAAGCGAAACCGTAAGGCCGGTAGTGAATCTAAGTGGCTTTGGAAAATGTTTACAAGTTTTCTGTTGCTCCAGGAATCCCCCGGTCAGCCAGAACTTGGATCAGAGCTTTCCGATCCGACTCTTCCCCTGACGCCGGTGTCTCAGGTATCTCCCAATTCCGCCTCTCCAGCATCAAAACGAGTCACCTTATTCGGGTGCAAAGACATCAACGGGTTCACGATGCCCCAACCCAGCATGGTGATCCATGAAAACAACCAAACAACCTACCGAAGAACAATCACACCTTTGGGAGAAGACGAATGGATTCTACGACTATTTGGTATCTACCGGAGGGTGAAAATGGGGTTCCCGATACCGCCGATATCTTTGGGTGAAACTTTTGCTTAAGAACGTGCGTGCGGTTGGATTCCGTTCCATTCGGTCGATCGTCAGGTCCGCCAGAAGTGGCAATAGGAATGAGAATATGGATACCCATAGGATGGGGGATCGCCATTTTCCTCTGTCCCTTGTCAGCCAGAAAGAGAGCGGTATGGAAGCGATAAACGCGACAAGACGGACTACGGATGTTTGAATCGAGCGGCTGGGACAGATATTGATACAGCGCTGGCAACCCTGACACTCCAGTGTCCAGCGGGGAAATCCCTCCCTCATAAAAATGGCCTCAACGGGACAGTATCGGGCGCATAGACCGCAATGCGTACAGGTTTGATCTGCTACATAGAGCTTACCCAGACCACGCCGACCGAACAATCGATAGAGCATGCCAAGGGGGATCGCCCAGCAGCGGACAGCAAAGGGGCAGGGTTTGCAATAGGTATCGCCTGAGATCAGTCGAGCTGCTATCGCTTTAACCTGCGCGTCCGATTGCTGGAAAAGCCGTTCCTGATCATCGGGAGCCATGGTGTTTGCGATCTGGGTAAGGTTGGCTGGATAGGGTACAACATCAGCAAGATGCACGTGGTATCCTTTTCGTGCCAACAGCCGTTGGGCTTCTCGCAACGATTGCCCCTCATGTCCGGGTATCTGCTTTCGGTTTGCGCCTTTCCCGGCCCAGGCATCTCCAATCACAGCCAAGACGGCAAAACGGGCCGACCCTCCTGCAGAGAAACGCTGCAGGTATTGGCGCATGATCTGGGGCACCGCCCCCGCATAGACCGGGAACGCCAGGACATGAAGGTTGACGGAATCGGCAGGAGGCAGGGGAAGGTGTCGTTTTTCCACGGAGACGAGTGTCACGGCATATCCATGATTCTCTAATTCCTGTTTAAGGATCCTGGCAGCGCGTGCCGTGTTTCCGGTGCCGGTAAAGTAATGAATTTTCACTTGCAATGGGGCTTTCATCTCATTCCTCCTTTGGGGTACCTCGTCGCCCGTGGCCATGCCGATGGTGCAAGTCCGGTAGATGGGAGTGCTCGTGTACCAAGCGCTCGTGACGATGCCAGTGGGAGTGGGAAAGCGGACTGGTTGCGTCTTCCTTCGGATGGTGGCCATGGTGCCCATCGTTGTGATGGTGGCGGTGCTCGTGTTCCTGGAAAGCATGTTCATGTGGGTGGGAGTGGTTTTCTGTCGCCAGTAGCCAGGCTCCTATCATCATAAACGGAAGGGAAACCCAGAAAAATGCATTGGGCAGCTGGCGGAAAATCGCAAACGAAAGGGCAGCGCCAACGAAGGGTGCCGCACTGAAGAAGCTCATCGCTCGCGTAGCTCCTAGGTCGCGCATGGAGAAGATGAAAAAGACCAAAGCGCTTCCATAACTGAGGAAGCCCAATAAAATGCCAAATAGCCAACCTTGCCACGAAGGGAAAGCCTGGCCGAATAGTATAGCCAGACCCAAGCTGATCGTTCCGGCAACAATCCCCCGAAACGAAACTAACATCAAAGGATCCTTGATGGACAGGTGTCGACTGACATGGTTATCGAAACCCCACAAGAGGTAGGCTGTCACCACACCCAGAGTGCCCAGCGAAAATCCCCAGGGCGAAGCCATATCCAGCGAGAGCAGGATGCTGGCGCCAGTGACCACCAAAATGGAAAACCAAGCCCTTCGACTGACATGCTCATGGAAAATCCAGACACCCAACATGGCTGTCGCCACCCCCTCGAAGTTGATCAGGAGAGAAGCTGTGGCGGCTGGTGTAGAGCGCATACTGAACATCAGTACAATGGGAGCCAAAACACCACCCACCAGAACGGATGCGGTCAGCCATGGCCATTCCCGTGCGTTCAAGCGGGCTTCTTTCTGTGCCTGGCCGGAGGCATGCCAGCCAAAACGCAACAAGGTCACACCCAACCCTGCTCCAAGATAGAGCAGGGAGGACAGCACAATCGGTTCCACCTGCTCCAACAATAACTTGGTGAACGGAGCGCTGGCCCCATACAATACTGCTGCCAGCAGGACCAATAGGATCGGTTTCCATCGGGAACGCATCCCCGCTATTGTAGCCGGGACGATGGCAGAAGTCAGGATTGCAAACGCGCGGATGCTTGGAAACCAGTATCGGAGCGCGTAAAAAATTGTTGCAACGGAATGCGGATTTTTAAGGAAAATGTGGTTGCAGTTCGGTGGTGTGGAGGTGGATCTATAAACCTCACTGCCGGTATTGCCCACCACCACTGCGTTGCCGACACTGGGGGTGATTCCCTCCTTGGAACCGGAGTATTTTGTCCGGATCGTGCTTTCTCATTTGAGTCGCTTGAAGAATCGATCCGTCCCATCATGCATCGTTTGCGATGGATTCATTTTCTCGTTAGTCTTTTCCTGCGGGATTTCCGATAGAGCCAATACACGATGCTTCAGCTCGTTAAGATAGAAAAGCAGTATCCCAATCAGGTTCTCTTCTCCGATGCGAACCTAACCGTCTCGCTGGGCGAACGGATCGGATTGGTGGGTCCCAATGGCACGGGCAAGACGACCCTGTTGCGTATCATTGCCGGCTTGGAACCGATCGATAGCGGGGATGTCGTTCTAGTGAAGGGCGTCACGATCGGATATTTGCGCCAGGACGTAACCGAAGACCCGCACGATTCCATTCTGGAAGAAGTTCTTTCCGCCCGACCCGAAGTGGGGAGATTGGAACGAGACCTGCACCGCATGGCGGAAGAGATCAGTCTTCATCCTCAGGATCGGCAACGACTGGATTGCTACAGCAAGATGCAGGATGAATTTCTCCATCTGGAAGGGGACCGGCTAGAGGTGAAAGCCAAGGCGGTTCTCACCGGAATGGGCTTTCCGCCATTCGACCATGGCCGTCCGGTTCGTAGCTATTCTGGTGGTTGGATGATGCGGGTGGCGCTGGCCAAGTTGCTGTTGAAACAACCCGATCTATTGCTTTTGGACGAACCGACCAACCATCTGGACCTGGAAGCTATCGCCTGGCTGGAACAATTCTTGCGCGACTATCGCGGCACGATCCTGATGGTCTCCCACGACCAGATGTTTCTCAACCGCAGCGTGGCTCGCATCGTGGAGATTTCCGGCCATCGTCTGAATGGTTACACCGGCAATTATGACGACTACCTAGCCCAAAAAGCCAAGGAGCAGGAACTGCTGGAAGCGCGCTACGAAAACCAGCAGCGGCGTGTAGATCAGATCGAGCGCTTCATTGAACGTTTCCGCTACAAATCCGGTACCCTTTCGCGTCAGGTGCAAAGCCGGATCAAGATGTTGGAGCGGATGGAGCGGGTGGAATTGCCAGAGGAACAGGTGCGACGTCTTTCCTTTCGTCTGCCGCAACCCAACCGCTCTCATCAGCAGGTGGCCACCCTTGCGCATGTCGTAAAACGGTATGGAACAAATACCGTATTTAGGGATTTGAACTTCTCCTTGGAACGCGGACAGAAAATCGCAGTAGTGGGTCCCAACGGAGCGGGAAAATCCACGCTGCTCAAGGTGCTGGCGGGGGTGGAACCGATCC
>JAPLHX010000327.1 GCA_026389415.1 Coprothermobacterota bacterium
CCTGCAGCTAAGACGCTGGATCGCTACGACTTCAGCCTGGTTCCCGATCTCTCCCGGCCGAGGATGCTGGACCTGGCTGAAGGCGGGTTCATCCGGGAGAAGGAGAATGTGGTCATCCTGGGACCCTCCGGCTTAGGGAAAACCCACTTGGCCATCGGCATCGGGATGGGGGCGATCCTGGCCGGCTACCAGGTCCGCTTCACCACGGCGGCTGCCCTGGCCCAGGAGCTGCGTTTGGCCCACAAGGAATTCCGTCTACCCAAGCTGTTGAAGAGTTATTCCCGCCAGGAGCTGGTGATCGTCGATGAGCTCGGTTACGTCAGTCTGGTAGAGGAAGGTTCACTGCTCTTCCAGTTCTTCGCGGAACGCTACGAGCGGGGGAGTGTCTTGATCACCAGCAACCTGGAATTTTCCCGCTGGGGTGAGATCTTCGGGGATCCAACGATGACTGCCGCCCTGCTCGACCGCCTCACGCACCACGCCCACTTGCTGGTCTTGAATGGAGAGTCCTACCGTTTCCGCCAGAGCCGGGACCGCCAGAGACGAGAGCAGGCTTGAGGGATAGTCAGTGGAAGAGGATTACGCAAGAGGAACGAAGGAAGGGGTCGCCGTTTCGCCTCTTTCTCTGGTTCAAACAAGCTGGGTTGCGCTATGATCAGGGTGGTCAGTGACCAGTGAGCAGGTTGGGGTTGGTTGAAGTGATACTGCCTGCCTGCTCCTCCGTGGGACCGATGCCATGACTCGGAAGTCCGGGTCTCCCCCTGCTGAGGTGGTCAACTTTTGGTGATCACGGTGGTCAACTATTCGATGAGCGTTTACAGTATCGAGGGTGTTTTAACCATGGATGGTAAAACGATCTCTTTTGATCACGGGAAAGACCGTACGGAAACTGACTGGGGTAAATCGTTCCCACGCTCTTGGATCTGGATGGCAAGTAATCAGTTCGATATGTCGGGTACAAGCTTTACTGCCTCCATTGCCGGCATTCCTTGGATGGGAAGAGCCTTTCGCGGTTTCATCATTTGCTTCTTGTTTGGAGGGAAGCTTTATCGTTTCACGGTATACAATGGCGGAACGCTGGAATCGCTTTCCGTTTCGGATAAAGAGGTCGTTTTTTCGCTATCCAATCGACACTATCGCCTGGAAGTGCAGGCGGAACGAAGCAAAGGCGGCGTTATCCATGCGCCGTATCGGACGATGAATCTCGTATGATGGAAAGTCTGATTGCCTCCTTCCACATTCGACTATCCGAATTGCGCGGCGGCAGATTGGTCTTTGCTGGCAGGGGCACATCGGCCGGCTTGGAAATTACCGGTGATCTGCGTATGATCGTACGCTAGATCAGGGGAATGAAGAAAGAACCCTGTTTTTTGCAAGAACACCGGGATTTTCTCCGGATATGCCAATGAAATGGATTTCGTCCTGCAAGTACCAGTGGGTCATCGATCATAGGTTCTACACTTTTAACTGTGATTCTTCCACGAGGAGAAAAAGAAGGGGCCATGGAATTGAAGACACCTCCTATCTCCGGTAGCCTTGTCTTTGCCCAAAACAACGAGGCAAAGGAGAACAGAAGGTGCCAAACGATTGTATGGCAGTATCCCTCGGTTTACCAGGGTTGGAAGTGCTTCACCAACGTTCGCTGGAAGGAGGCAGCCTGGAAGTGACCGTCCGCTACCGGACCCGAACCGCTTCCTGCCCTCACTGCGGCAAGCCGGCGGTAATCGTTCACGCCACCACCGCCCAGCGCAAGAAGGATCGTCGGATCTGGGACCGTCCGCTGACCCTGATCCTGTTTAAGCGTCGCTTCCGTTGTCTGCGGTGCGGCAAGGTCTTCACCGAACCGGATCCGATCTTTGGTCATCGTCGCCGAAGCACCGGCCGCCTGCGGGAACACATTGCCTGCCGAGCGATCGGGCAACCTGCCAGTCAGGTCGCCCGCCAGGAAGGGGTCAGCGCCAGCCTGGTGCGTCGCTCCTTCCAGGATGCCTACCATCACCGGTGGGATGAAGTGCGGGATCATCCACTGGCCGCCCCGATCCTCTCCTTAGACGAGTTCTCCCGGGCCAAGCGCTGCTACGAGACCTTGGTCTATGATCCGCTGGCTGGAAACGTCCTCGGATTGCTGCCGGGGAACGGCGGCGGCCCCTTGCGCGCCTACCTGGAGAAGCTGCCAGACCCAGACCAGGTTCGCGTGGTGACGATGGACATGCACGACCCCTTCCGCCAGGCCGTGCAGCTATGCCTACCCCGTGCCCGTGTCGTAGTGGACAAGTTCCATTTCCTGCGGATGGCACACCATGCCGTAAGCCAAGTACGGGTGACGCTGCAACAAACGGGGACGGCGCCAAGATCCACCCTCCTCTTCCGCGGCCGCCACCTGTTGCTGGTGGCCCAAGAGCGTTTTCGTCCCGCGGATTGGGCCAAGCTGCGGGTCTTGTTTCGTTTGACCCCGGAACTCCAGATCGCCTGGGAACTGAAGGAAGAGTTGCGCCAGTGGTATCGAAGCGGGAGCTGGGAGCAAGCGCGGCAACAGATCCGGCTGTGGGTTGCCAAGGTCCGCCGCTGTGGTCTGGCGCCCTTCCAGCCTCTCCTTTCCACCCTCCGCGATTGGGGGGAGGAGATCCTCAACACCTTTCACTGCCCGGTCACCAGTGGCGCGCTGGAAGGAAAGAACAACCGAATCAAGGTGATCAAGCGTATGGCCTACGGCTACCGCAACCCGGACAACCTGCGGATGCGGATCTTGCTCACCAACAGAACCATCAGGGCAATGGCATGAGCTACAGAGAAAAATCACAGTTATTGACGGAGAACCTCGTATGTTAGCTTTGACAGCGCACCCCCTTGTCGCTATAATTCTGCGGATATAGAAAAGGAAGGAACGATTCTATGTACGCTGTGTTGCATCTTGGAGGTAAACAATATCGAGTCCAGCTTGGTGGGACGTTTAAGGTGGACCGTGCTGGAACAGGGCCGCGACCGCAAGATCATTGTAGCCACCTACAAGGCCAAGACCAATTTCCATCGCAAGGCCGGGCACCGACAGGATTTCACCAACCTGCGGGTGGATGGTATTGAGTATCCCGGAAAAGAAGGAGAAGGGTAAATGGCGCATCATAAAGCAGGCGGCAGTTCACGAAATGGTCGAGATTCCAATTCTCAGCGTTTGGGTGTAAAGTGTTTTGATGGCCAATACATCACGGCCGGATCCATCATTATCCGTCAGCGCGGGTCACGCATCAAAGCCGGAACCAACGTCGGTATGGGCCGCGATTACACATTATTTGCCACCAGCAATGGTACGGTCAAATTCGAGCGAGTCGGGAGAGACGAGAAAAAGGTCAGTGTCCGCGCCTGAAATACCAATGCAGTCCAGTGGAAATAGACTTCGATCGATCCGATCGGGGTCTATTTTGTTTCCACCGCCCAGTTCCCAGCCGGATGTTTGTTGATCGGGTAACGTTCACTGCGCGGGGCGGGCGTGGTGGGAATGGTTGCGTCGCCTTTCGGCGGGAAAAATTCGTTCCTCGAGGTGGCCCCAGTGGAGGAAACGGAGGCAATGGAGGTTCCGTCTTCCTGGAAGCGACACCGAATCGTTTCACGCTGATCGATTTTACCTATCAACCCCTCTACGAAGCCGAAGCCGGGAAAGCAGGCCAAGGCGCCGACTGTCATGGCGCCAATGGCAAGGACCGGATCGTCACCGTACCGCTGGGGATACTGGTTTCAAACGGCAAGGGCGAATTGCTGGCAGACCTGACGAAACCCGGCCAAAGGGTTTTGCTGGCAAAGGGCGGGCTGGGCGGGCGTGGGAATTCCGTGTTTGCCTCCTCCGTTCACCAAACGCCGCTTATCGCTGAAAAAGGGACCAAGGGGGAGGAGGAGGTATTCACACTGGAGCTGCGATTGTTGGCTGACATTGGTGTGATCGGGAAACCAAATGCGGGGAAATCCACCCTGCTGGAAGCATTGTCCGCCGCCAAACCGAAGGTAGCTGACTACCCCTTTACCACTTTGTCTCCCGTTTTAGGCGTGGTTTGCTTTCCCAACGGCTCGGACGCCATTTTGGCAGAAGTACCCGGCCTGATCGAAGGCGCTCATTCCGGTGCCGGACTCGGGCATGATTTCCTCCGCCACATCATGCGCACTCGTGTATTGGTCTTTCTGCTCGATGTCAGCGGGGATGCATTGACGGATCTGGAACTGCTTAAGGGTGAATTGGAGCTGTATGAGCCCAATTTGGCGAAGCGCCCCTCGCTGGTGGTTTTAAACAAGGCGGATCTGGTGGCGCCAGAAATCAGCCAGGCAATCGCCGGCCAGATTCAAAAAAGCGGAGAACAAGTGGTGGTTGTCTCCGCCCGCCAAAAGAACAATCTGGATGTGTTGATGCTGACTCTGCAGGAAACATTGGCCCATGCCCCGGCGGTCGAGTCCTTAATCAACAAGAAACGAGTCATCTACACATTGAAGGCCACAGCCCCCAGGCATTTCGTCGTAGCAAAGGTGAAAGAGGGAGTCTATCGAGTCCAGGGTGAATACCTCCAGATGTTGGTCGAGCGGACCAACATAGACAACGATTACGCCGTAGAACGCCTGCAGAAGCAGTTGGACAAGCTGGGAGTGGAAAAGGAACTGATAAAGCATGGCATCCGGATTGGTGATACCGTACAAATCGGGGATGTGGAGTTCAACTTCCAGAGCAACGAGGCCGATGCCGAAACCTAGCATCGGCATTTTCGGCGGAGCTTTTAACCCGATTCACCTCGGCCATTTGGCGGCCGCACAGGAAGCCCTTCTTCGCTATCGGTTGGACCGGGTGTTTTTTGTCCCGGCCGGCATCTCTGTATGGGAAAAACCCGACTGGCTGAATGCGGAAAGCCGATTCCGCCTGGTAGCACTGGCCTTAGATGATAATCCCCATTTCTTCGCTTGCCGGATCGAAATCGAACGCCCAGACCCTTCCTACAGCGTGGACACGCTGCGTGCGTTCCACCACAGATTCCCCCAAAGCCCTCTCTTTTTATTGATCGGTTCGGATGCCTTCGGCGAATTCCCTCGTTGGAAGGAACCCCAGGAAATTCTGAAGCTGGCGGAACTGATCGTGATTTGCCGCCCCGGGACCCGTTTGACCGCCGCAATCCGCAACCTGGTCACTCCCCGGGTACACTTGTTTCGCTATCCCGGTGTGGCCATTTCGTCGAAAGAAATCCGCGCCCGTTTGGCTCGGGGAGAATCCATTCGCTACCTGGTCCCAGATCCCGTCTGCGAAGCTATTCTGCAGGAAACACTCTATCGAGAGGAGGTGTCGAAGTAGAAGCCGAACCGTTGCTGGAGGAGCTGGTGGATGTCTTGTTGAATAAAAAAGCACAAGATGTACTAACCCTTGACTTAAACGGCATCTCATCGTTTACCGATTTCTTCCTGATCGCGACAGGGGAAACAGACCGTCAAACTCATGCCCTATACGAAGGACTGATCGAAACTTTAAACGAACGGGGCGTTCCCTTCCGGGTGGAAGGAACCGAACAGACGCATTGGATTTTGGTCGACCTCGGCAATATCGTGGTGCATCTGTTCACGCCTGAATTGCGTGCCTACTATACCTTGGAAGACTGCTGGTACCAAGCCCAGAAGAAAGTGTACCTGTAAGGAGGAATCCGTGCCGGAATTGGTCGTATTGATCGACGGCAACAGTATACTCTACCGCACCTATTTCGCCTTGCCGGCCTTGCTGACCAGCGATGGTACCCCCACCGGCGGTGTATACGGCCTGACCAATATCCTGTTCAAACTGCTGGAAGAAACCAAGCCCGATTGGATCTTTTTCACCTTCGACCTGAAGGGACCCACCTTCCGTCACCTCGATTTTGCCGACTACAAAGCCAACCGACCCAAGGCTCCTTCCGATCTTGTTCAGCAGTTAGCTCTGGCTCACGAGCTGGCTGAGGTTTTGTGCATTCCGGTATTCGAGCGGCCCGGGTTTGAAGCCGATGACATGATCGCCACGCTGACCAGCAAGGCCGTGACTGCCGGCAAACAAGTAGTCATCCTAACCGGAGACTTAGACACACTGCAATTGGTCTCCGATACGATTTCCGTAGTAGTGCCGCGAAAAGGAATTAGTGAAACCATGACCTATGACCTGGCTGCCGTGCGCCAGCGATACGGCCTGGAGCCTAGTCAATTGGTGGATTACAAGGCGTTGGTCGGGGATCCCTCAGACAACATCCCTCGTATTCCGCAGATGGGGGAAAAAACCGTTGGCGCCTTGCTGGCCAAATTCGGCTCACTGGCAGATCTCTACCAACAGCTGGAACACCTGGAACCACGCCTGCGCACGATTCTTATGGAGAATCGGACCCAGGTGGAACAAAACAAGTTTCTGACACAATTGATCTCGGACATTGATTTATCGGTGGACTGGAATTCCCTTAGGTTTTCCGGTTTCCAGCAGGAAAAAGCCAGGGCTTTGTTTTCGCGTTTGGAATTCAAGACCTTGCTACGGAAATTGGCTCCGCCTCCTGCGATCCAAGACGACACGCCGCAACGAGCGTTAGAGGACTGGAGGCCAACTGCACTGCCCCTTGTCTTTGCCCTCACCGAGGAAAAACCTCCGCATCTAGCGTTGGCTGATCAAAGCGCGGTATTCGTGGGGGAGCTGGGAGGAGGAACCTCCAGCGGTCTTTTCGATGCGAATCCAACAATGCCAGAGCCCATCCGCCGGTCGCTGGTGGATGGTAGCCGGCCCAAATGGACGCATGACGGTAAAACGGCTCGAAAAATGCTCGCCACGCTGGGTCTTCCCCTCGCTGGAGTCAGCTTTGATACTTTGCTGGCAGCCTACTTGATCAATTCCGGTCGAAGCTCACATAACCTGGATCAAATCCACCTGGAAAAACTGAAGCGACCGCTTTGGCCGGAAGGAGAAGAGTTCGGTCCCAGGGAGCGGGCGGTTCTGATTGCACAAGCTGTGCTGAGACTGACACCCTTGCTGGAAGAGGACTTGATCACATTGGAGTTGATGCAGCTCTTCCGTGAGGTGGAGCTGCCCCTCTCCGATGTGCTGGCGGAAATGGAACAAACGGGTGTGCGTCTTTCCCGCCGGGTGTTGGAAGAGCTTCGCCAGGAGGCAGAAGTCCACTTGGCTTCCCTGGAGAAGGAAATCTTCGATCAATGTGGTTGCCGGTTCAACATTTCTTCACCAAAGCAATTGGCCGTCGTCCTGTTCGAGAAGCTGCAATTGGCCAAGGGTCGAAAAACCAAGACCGGCTATTCTACCGATGCTGCTGTGTTGGAAAGCTTAGCCTTTGCTCATCCCGCGGTGGCCCGGATCTTGGAATACCGAGAGCTGTTCAAGCTGAAGACCACTTACATCGATGTCTTGCCGGGTCTGTTGGACCCCAATGACCGCGTGCACACCACCTACCTGCAAACCTCCACTACTACCGGCCGCCTGTCGTCAGTGAACCCCAATCTGCAAAATATCCCCATCCGCTCCGCATTCGGCCAACAGATCCGTCGAGCCTTTATCGCTTCGTCGGGTTCTTTCCTGCTCTCG
>JAPLHX010000223.1:0-3289 GCA_026389415.1 Coprothermobacterota bacterium
AAGCGTATGAATTTCATGCGGCGAACATCCTTGTCTTTGTCTCAATCGGCAGATCGTGCGGGTTACCCGCCATTTGCAGCGCGACCAGGCCGCCGGCGGCCATAACCTCCGGCGTCTGGAAGAACTGCGGGTTCTCCAGGCCATCGGTACCGCCAGCGGGACTGGTGGGAGGAATAGAGGCCTTCCCGGCGCAGCAGGGAGACGATTGCCCCGGGAGTGCTGCATTGTTCCACTTGGCGGAAGACGAAGGCCTTGTAGGCTGCGGTGAACTGTCGCATCGGGCGAGCGGGTTTTCCCTCACCTCGGCGTTGGGAGCGGGGAGCGGGGCTTTCTTTGGGAGGCTGCCGCGGATCGGCTCCCGGTTCTCTTCGTGGCCTTCTTCGTTCATCGATACGGTCGTTCCGTTCATGTCGTTCTCATTCTCTGTCCTGCTATATGCTTCTTCAATTCAGAGAAGGTAACTGTCTCACGTGGATGTCAGCACAGAGGGGGAAGGCATTCACTCCTTGTCATGCGCGCATTCTTTGGCAAACCACAATCGCCTCTTCCCGCACTGGCAAGTGTATTCTTGCTCTTGCTCCAACAACCACTTTTCTGGTCCATCGACCTGGATCCGCTGGACATTGGCAAGAGCCATGGCATGAGGCGGAACGCCATCATGATCGAAGGCAGTCAGTGCATCGCAGGGGCACACTTCGCACTCGCCACAATAATTTTCGAGTCTCTAACCATGATACTGCCTTTTGCGATCAAGCTACCCTCATCCCGTATCGATGAAAGCTTTCCGGATGTTGCTAAAACAATCCGTGGATGGGCTGGCCACATTCTTTGGATTCCTGACTTACTTCCCTATCCCTTTTTGGAGCTGGTTGTCGGAGGGGTGGATCGGATCGGGAAGAGTGAAATCTCCCGCCAACAGAAAATCAACCACAGAAGGATCGGGATCAGGATTTTGCCTAGCTGGATCAGGAAATAGAGGAAAAACGAAAGAGTGGGGATTTGAGCATCCGTTGCCCCCACCCTGGTCAGCCAATACCCCAGAAAACGGTCCGTCACGCGGAAAAGGAAAAGGAGGAACAATCCCAGCAGAAGTTGCCAAACCCTGCGCTTCCAGTGGAATTTCCAACCCGACGTGGCGGCCATCAGAGCGAGGAAAGGGACCACATTGGTGAAGGCGCTTTCCCAGAGCGAAGCTTGCGCGGAATCGAAATTGAGGGAAACACCCAACAGCCAGGGGAAGAGCCACGTCAGGGGCCACAATGTGGCAATCGTGTAATAGGGTCCCAGCGGGATCCAGAGAAAAAAGAGCACCGTCAGGGCGATCAGGAACCGGAGCAGGAAAGCCCACACCCGGATGTGTGGAACCGGCAATGTCTTCGGGGAAGCGCCCTCCTCCCGTGGAGATGGATCCTTATTGCTCATCTGAGCTGTTCGACAAAAGAGGAATGGCTTTTTTTGGTTGGATCCAGGCCAGCCAGGCAAAGAAGAGACCCACCACGAACGCAATCAGTGTCAACTGCCAGAGATAGAGATGGATCCATTCCATCAACTCCTGATTGGAAAAGCCGATCGCCCCCAAAATCAGCAACCGGAGGAGATTGAGGAAGGTAAGAATGACTAGCCCGGCCACGATTCCCAGGAGCTTTTTACCCCACGGAGCGGGATAAGCCAGTAGGACTGCAGAGAAGACGATGATTTCGAAGACGCCCGTACATTCCGGAATGATCTGGATCACCAAAGAACCAACGCTGCACATCTGCCCGCTGGCGCTCGCGGGATAACCGAATAAAGAAAGCAGGAAAGCCGTTACGCCGGCCGTCCATTCTTCCAGAGCCTGCATTCCCCCCGTCCAGAAGTAGGAGAGAGCGAAAAGAATGCCGGCGATGAGGAAGAAGAGAAGGAAAAAGCGGAGCAATTGCAGACGAGTGAACCGCCGGGCTCGGACTGTTTCCAGTTGCGTTTGTTTCGCTTGTCTTTGCTCTTTGCGAAGTTGCTCTTTGCGTCCCATCTTACGGCAATCTTAGCAGAAGTGTTGGTCGCCTCAGTGGCAGATCGCTCGCTTCATGCTCCCCAAGCAGAATGCCGCCCATCGACAATGCTCCTTTATGGCCAAATCAGAAATTGGCTCTTCATAAGTCCTTCATCCGAACCGGACCGGACTAGCCCTGCCCGGAGAGTCCCTCGCCCAGGAGCGGCCAGAGGATCTGGCCGGTTACTATGATCGCCTCGCTCGCCAGTTCCCGGGGGAACGTCCGGGTCATCGTGCGGTTTGTGCGGAATCCCGCCGTATCTCTCGCTGGATCGACGCTCTGGTATCTCTCCCCAATCCGCTGTTCACCGCGCCCAACTTGGTCCTGGCAAGGATGCCCGGCTGGGTTCTCACCCACTTGCCCAGCCTGCTGGCTGCACGGGAAATGCGCCAGGCGAACGTGGAAACCCTCGGGCAAGTGCGCACCATATTGGCTTGGCCGCGGAGATAGAAGCCCTGCGCAAGAAGTAAGGATGATGCTATCGACGGTCAGCTCCAGGGACTGGTGAACTCGTTCAGGCGGGCGATGTCCGTCAGTGCTTTCGTCGGTCGGAGGAGGCGACTGGCCAGCCGGATCAGATCCATCCCGTCCTTAGGATAGCCGACCGCCAGTAGCGCCACGACGCTGAAATCATCGGGGATCTTCAGAAGGCTCTTCACTTTCTCCTCCGGAAAGCTGCCGATCCAGCAGGTCCCGATTCCCTCGCCCGTGGCGGCGAGCACCATGTTCTCCAAAGCGATGGCCGTATCCACCACGCACCACTTGGGAGAGCTCTTCCGATCGCCACAGCCCACGATCACCACCGGAGACTCCGCCAGGAATTTGCCATAAGTACAGAGGTCCGCCAGAGTCCGTCGCTTCTGGGGTTCCGTGACAATGATGAATTTCCATGGCATCCGGTTCGCAGCCGAAGGCGCCAGGCGTCCAGCCTCCAATATCCTCTGGAGAACATCGTGGGTGATCGGATCGGGTCGGTAGGACCGAATGGATTTCCGGATTGTGATAGCCTCATACACGTCCATGGGATTCTCCTCCAGCGATTCGCTCGCCTCCAAATGGGAATGGTTGTTCCTACTTAATTATATACGATTCCGCATGTCACAGGTTTTTGGACGTCCTCTTTTCCGCTTGGAATTCCCTGCCGTGCAGGGAAATCCGGTGCACGACCCGGGCATCGTGCGGTAGTTCTTCGGGAGCGGTGTAGGCGGAAACCTGGATGTAGTCTTCCGGGGGGCTGCCCACCACTTTTCAGCCTAGGG
>JAPLHX010000223.1:3329-5867 GCA_026389415.1 Coprothermobacterota bacterium
TTCACCGGAAAACCGGGGATTACCATAGCCATTGCCCATCCAGAAACGGGCGATATAGGTGATCTGGCAATTGGTGATGCCCACTCTAGTGAGAACCACAAGGGTGTAGGTTCTTTCTTGTAATGATGTTGCTAATCGAACCACTGTCTCCACCATTCGGTGGTCCATGATCGGAATATTGCCGATGGTTTTCGATTGGCGCTTTCCATTCCTGGTGACAAGGATTTGCCGATCCTTCCACGACTCCTCCAACCCATACCGAAAAACCACAGTTTTTTTCGAATAAAATAGCCCTTGCCTTGCATGAGTGAAAAAACCCCTTCATTGAGAATTCGTTCCCAAAAAGGCTTCAACCTGTTTGAGAAGTGCAAGCAAAGTTTGAAAAAACACTGATCCTTAGATAGAGTTTTTTCCATTTTTGTTACATCTATTCAGTATTAAATTTGGCTTCTATGGCCGTTTTTTTTTGCAACTTCTGCGAAACCACACCCTTCTAAATGAATATAACTTCCCGGAAAGGGGAATGCATTATGGAGATGACGACGACGGAGATCCTGAAGGTGTTGCCACATCGCTATCCATTCCTTCTGGTGGACAGGATTCTGGAGTGCATTCCCGGACAATATGCCCGTGGAAGAAAGAATGTGACTATCAACGAACCCTTCTTTACGGGTCATTTACCGGGTGAGCCAATGATGCCTGGGGTACTTCTGTTGGAAGCAATGGCCCAGGTGGCGGCCGTGGCACTTCTTACCGAATCGGGGATGAAAGGCAAACGCGTCCTCTTGGGCGGAGTGGAACGTTGCCGCTTCCGCTGTCCCGTCACTCCGGGCGATCAGTTGGAAATCGAATCCAGGATCGTTCAACGAAGGCCAAGTGCGGGACTCTGCCAATGTACGATCCGAATCGGATCAACACTAGTGGCCGATGCCACACTTCTTGCAGTAGTGACGAAATGAATTACGGCACATCTGTCTTGGGTTTGGGAATGTATGTACCGCCACGAGTGTGGGCCAATGCCGATTTTGAGCGCATTCTCAACACTTCTGACGAGTGGATTCGCAGCAGAACGGGCGTCGAGGAGCGAAGATTCGTTGAAGAGGAGGTCTGTACATCCGACATTGCTGCCCAAGCTTCCCTGGAGGCCCTTAAAAATGCCCATGTTCACCCAGAAGAGATTGACCTAGTGATCGTAGCCACCGCGACACCCGATTATCTCTTTCCATCAACGGCTTGTATGGTGCAGCAAAAAATCCAGGCATCCCGAGCGGCAGCTTTTGACATTTCGGCGGGTTGTTCCGGTTTTATCTACGCTCTCTGTACGGCCCAACAATATCTCGCAAGCGGTCTATATCAGAAAGTGTTGGTGGTTGGAGCAGAGACCTTATCCAAGTTCATTGATATGGAAGATCGAAACACTTGCGTGCTTCTGGGGGATGGGGCTGGTGCGATGGTGCTTGGCCGCAATGATGCAACCAACCAATTTCTCTCCTTCGTTTTGGGTGCAGATGGAAGTGGCGGAATTCACCTTGAGTTGCCGGCAGGAGGGTCAAAGCGCCCGGCTTCAACGGATACAGTGGCCGGCCGACAGCATTACCTCAAAATGAATGGACGGGAAGTGTTCAAATGGGCGGTTGAAAAAATGGTTTGGGCCAGCCGGCAAGCTCTAGCCAAAGCTGAACTGCCAATCGAAGAGGTAAACTGGCTGATTCCGCATCAGGCGAATTTACGCATCATTGATGGTATCAGGGAGCGATTGTCTTTCCCGCAGGAAAAAGTCCTGGTTTCTCTGCCCAAATATGGAAATACTTCCGCCGCCTCCATTCCGCTGACATTAGCTGAAGGTATCACCGCCGGTAAGGTGAGGGACGGTGATCTGCTGCTACTGGTAGGATTTGGTGCAGGGTTCACATGGGGAGCTTCCTTGATCCGCTGGCATGCCTTGGGAGCACAACAGTGAATCGAGTCTGCCAACTGTTGCGCATTCGCTATCCGATCGTTCAGGGAGGAATGGCTTGGGTATCCAGCCCTCGCCTGGCTGCCGCGGTATCGTTGGCAGGGGGATTGGGGATGTTGGCAGCCGGCAACCAACCACCGGATTGTCTTCGAAACCAGATTCGGCAGTTGAAAGAACTGACTAATTTGCCATTCGGCGTCAATGTGGTGCTGTTTTCCCCTACCGCACCGGAAGCGATCCAAGTCATTTTGGATGAAAGTGTTCCCTTCGTTTTCACGGGGGGAGGAAATCCGGGTCCATACATCACTCATTTTAACGAACGGGGAATTGTTTTAATTCCAGTTCTCGCCTCCGTCGCATTGGCCCGACGCCTTGAGCAACAGTGGATTCAAGGCTGCGTGGCAGAGGGAATGGAGTCGGGTGGCCATGTGGGTGACACAAGTACGTTTTGTGTGGTTCCACAAATAGCTGATGCTGTCAGAATACCAGTCATTGCAGCGGGAGGCATAGCCGACCATCGCGGCCTGCGGGCTGCCTTGGAGTTGGGTGCTGAAGGAGTGCAGGTAGGAACCCGTTTCATC
>JAPLHX010000293.1 GCA_026389415.1 Coprothermobacterota bacterium
CGGCCTGAGTGGAGAGATTCCCGTCCGGTGTACGATCCCACATCACGCCCAGCTCCTCCAGGTGTTTGGCGATATAGGGCGCTTCGGAGGTGAGTACCTGCATCAGCTCCGGTTTGTTGTCGAAATGTCCGCCACCCATGGCGTCCAGATAGTGAAACAGGGGAGAGTCGTGGGGATTGATGGCGGCCTGCATGCCACCTTGAGACATCATCGAATTGGCATCTCCCAGACGCAACTTGGTGGAAATGATGACTTTGGCCCCTCCCCTGCGGGCCCAGTTCGCAGCCATGCAGCCGGCTCCACCACCCCCGATGACCAGCACATCCGTCTCGTAGTCTAGCGGCTCAAGCCGGAACCCCTGCGGCAGTCGGGAATAGCTTTCCAGCACGTCAACGACCTGCCCGGTCATGCTTTCGCCCCGGTTGATCCCCACGCGGATCGACTTGCGCGCATCCGGCTGGTAATCCGGGTGATTCTCGCTTAGGACTTTGTGTCGCCCTTCCGCGGATAACGGTTTCAATATGTTCTGCAGCCCCTGTTTGGACAGCTCGACCCTCCGCGGGCGGCTGGCTTCCACCATTTGCAGCGATTCGTTCATGTATTCCGGATAGCCCATGGTCGCTCCTTAGTAAATCAGATTGTTCAGCTCGCGCTCGAAGTAGCGCTTTTTCAGGTCCTCGGGCGAGAGGTCCTGCAGCTCTTGGTAACCTGCGGTGAACTTGCTCGCTTCGACCTCTTTGATTCGATCCTCGACGTACTTCCCTTTCTTCGCTAGGTACTTCCCCACCAAGCGGCGGGCCAATAGGGCCACGTTGAACTGCGTGATCTCCGCCGGGCAACGAGCGCTGCACAGTCCGCACTGAATGCAATCGAAGGAAAGGTCGGCCGCTTGTTCGAGGTCGCCCCGGACTGCGGCTTGGATATAATCCATCACTTGCAGATCCTGCGGGCAGATCTTGGTGCAGGTGTTGCAAGAGAGGCAACGGTAAAGCTCAGGATAAAGCTGGGTGAAAACTTCCGGCACAGGCTCGAGCTCTTCCAGGTGATAGATCGCTTTTGGCGCCGGAGTGTAGGGGAGCTGCACGATTTGCATTTCCGGTTGGACCACTGTGGCGCAACCCAACCCGCCGTGCAGCTTATAATCGCCTTGCAAGCGATAAAGACTGGCACAGGCTCCGCAAAAGCCTTCGCGGCAACCTACCCCCTTTTTCAGCTTGAAGCCGGCATATTCCAAGGCGGTGAGAATCGTGGAGCCGGCCGGCACATGGTATTGGCGGCTGAGGACGTAAATTGTGATCATAACAGCCTGCGGCAGCATGTCCTTTTCGAGTTCGTTCATCCTTATCCTCCTTCAAGCGGGGAAGTCGCTTGCAGATATCCCTTGGTGGCTAGAAGCGTCTTTGGGTTTGCGTAATGTCCAGCCAAACCGAAAACCTCTTGTGGCAGACCGAAAGCGATTGCCATCAATTGGCTGAAATAGAAGACCGGAATCGGAAGAAACATCGGGTATTTCTGCTGGATTTCTTTCTGGCGGAAGTCCAGGTTGAAGGCGCAGAGGGGACAGCTGGTCGTGATCGCTTCCGCACCTGCCTTCTGCGCACGGCTTAGAATATCGTACGCTAGATCCGCTACCAAGTCCTTGTTCGGCACCGTTTGGTAACTGCCGCAACAACGAAGCTTGAGCGGAAAGTCCACCGGCTCGGCGCCCAAAGAGCGCAGCAATTCCTCCAAAATCGTGGGGCGCTCCGGATCGTCGATGCCAACGTCTTTGGGCCGCAGCAGCATGCAGCCGTAGTAGGGAGCGACCTTGAGTCCGGTCAGAGGTTTCTGCACCCTTTCCTGGATTTTGTCCCAACCCATGCTACGCAATAGTTCCAGCAGATGTACGATCTCCACCCGGCCCTGGTAAGTCTCCGTTTCCAGGTACGAGAAATCGTTGATTTTATTGCGGTCCTCCAGGCTTTCGCGCAAACGCTGATTCGTTCGTCTCAGCACGTTGAAACACATCGCACAAAATGTGACCAATCGATATTCATCCTCAACCAAATGGTCCCGATTCATCTCTTGAACGCGCAGGAAGATGTTGGTCGGTGCGATGTGGCGCATCAGGTCGTCGGAAGAGAGGGAGAAAACGGCACCGCAACAGTTCCAGCGGGGAAGTTCCACCAGCTCCAGGCCAAGAGCCCGAGCTGCCGCCAGGGCGGATGTTTCAAAGTTGGAAGCCTTGTTCTTCAGCGTACAGCCAGGATAGTAGGGGATTTGAATCATAACAACCTGCGGCAGCATGTCTTCTCCTAACCCGTCATCTTGCGGAAGGCGGCCACCAGAGCGATGGCAGGGAGCTTCTTGGCTTCTTCGGGCTCGATCTCGTCGATCCGGATGTAGTCGATTGCCTGGCGCAGTTTCACCTGACGCAAGGCCTCGGCAATCTTGGCAGGATCGATCCCTCGCGGGCAACGCACGGTGCATGTATAGCAGGAAGCGCACACCCAAAAGGTTTTATTTTCCAGTACCGCTTCTTGTCCGAGCTGAACCAGCCGCATCATCTGGGAAGGCGTGATGTCCATCTCCGCCAACATCGGACAACTGCCAGCGCAGGTGCCACATTGTTCGCAGAGCATCGCCACCTCACCGGATAGTTCGGAAATCTTGCGAGTGAACTCGCGATTTTTCGCTTGGAGCTTGATTTTCCTAACCATGGATGACGGCTCCTTCCCGTGCTTCCGGCAGAGGACCCTTGGCTCTTTGGCCCAGCCGCTCCCGCTGCTCGGGCGTGATCGGTTCGGCTTCCCGCTTGGCCAATTTCACCAATGACGTCACATTCTTATAGAAGTCGGTCAGTAAAGAGGCCAACAACTCCGAGAAACGAATCCGTTCGGGAGAAACCCCCTCCTCTTCCAGCACCCAGCGGGCGACAGTCAAGTTGCGCTCGATCGCATCCACCGAACCGGTATAGGGTGAAGCCTTGTGATCACATTCCCCGAGGAAGATGGCATCCGCTCCTTTGTGGAAGGCGTACAGCATCAATTGGGGTGAGATTCTAGCGCTGGAGGGAATGCGGATGATGCGAGTCTCCGCCGGGTAAGATAATCGGCCGGTCCCTAGGTTGTCAGCTAGGCGGTAGGTGCAGACGTTGTCGGCAAAAATCAGCAGCCGAACCTCGTCTGCCAATTTTCCTTCCAGTGCTTTTTCGATCTGAGCCTCAAGCTGCTGGGTGGTGTAGAAGTGCAAGTCGAGCGCTTCCGTGGGGCAACTGCCGATGCAGATGCCGCAACCCTTGCA
>JAPLHX010000217.1 GCA_026389415.1 Coprothermobacterota bacterium
GTGTAACGAGTTACGCCTTAACTGGAGAAGGATCGAAATCCACGCGCGGGCAAGAAAGCTAGTCCCATTGGACTATTACCACGCCTTGCAGGCATACAATACGATGTCAATCGCAGAGATCGAAGCCATCCTGGATCACGCTGACCGGGACCAAGGTTCATCGGATGGTTTACCTGTCTTCCTTTTCGGCAACACTTTGGACGATGGGGAGATTTGGCAGATGCTTACGGAATTGAGTTTCACTGTAGTGGGGGAAGATTTCTGCTACGGTCAAAAACAAGCCAAAACATTGGTGGAAGAAACGGATGGAGATCCGTTTCTACGCATTGCCCACGCATACCTGGCTCGGACTCCTTGCCCGCGCACGGCTGAACTGGAACGTCGTTGGCAGGAAATCACCAACCGCGTCAAGGAGTGCAAAGTGCGGGGAGCAATTTTCCTGCCCACCAAGTATTGCGATCATTATCTCTACGATCTACCCATCCTGGCTGCCCGCTTGAAATCAGAAGGGTATGCCTGTCTGATCCTGGAGCAGGATTATACCCAAAAACCATCCGGTCAATTGCGCACGCGATTGGAAGCGTTTCGGGAGACCTTGTGAGCTTCGGTGACACCATCCAACGGAAACTGCAAGACGGATCTGCGGCAAAGTTTCTTCGTTCTCCCTGGACATACCGCTTTTTTTCCCCGTTGCTGCTGAGGGAAAGCCTGAATACTCGCTTATCTTTCCAAATCGCTCGCGATGCTTACCTCGGCCGCAAACCGGTTGCATTCACATCCCTCTTCTTTCCGGCGGAACTGGTTTATGCCTTGGGAATGACCCCCTTCCCCTTAGAATCAATTGCTGGGGCGACCTCGAGCCTGGGGATGTCCGTTTCTTTCCTGCAGAAAGCGGAGGAGCAATGGTACTCTCCCGATTTATGCTCGTTTCATCGCGTGGGATTAGGCATGGCCTTAAATGGCCTATTACCCAAACCGACTGCTGTACTATCTCTCTCTGCCCTGTGCGACGGATCACACCGCTGTTTTGCCAACATTGCTCAATTCTTTGGAGTGCCCCATTTCTTAATCGATGTGCCACAACACCGTAGCCTGGAAAGCCTGGCTTATGTTGAAGAGCAGATTCGACGAATACGAAGCGAGCTGGAAATCTTGCTGCAGCGACGGGTACAAACGGCAGATTGGCAATTGGTTTTTGCCCGCTCGCGGGAGATGACAGACGCATGGTCCGGGATTGTTGAACTACAGGTCCGTATCCCCTCGGCCGTCCCGGGAGATGGAGTGATGAGCAATGTAAGCACCCTTTACTCCTTTGCCGGTAACCCCTGGGGTGGGCGGATCTTTCGCCAGTGGAAACAACGTCTGGAAGGAGAAGTACCCAAGGCGGAGAAATATCGCCTGTTCTGGTTACATCTCTTCCCCTTCTACCGCAACGATATCTATGATTTTCTAGAAAGCAAGGGTGTTTCCCTGGTTGGCGATGAAATGACCAGTAATCCCTTTCCCCCGCTGGACCCGGCGCAACCGGAGAGCAGTCTCGCTGCAAAGATCTATGCGAACTCCGGAATTGGAGGTTTGGAGATTCGATTGCAGCACATCCTGGAAAAAGTTCGCGAACGGAAAGCACAGGGAGTGATCCACTGGTCTCACCGGGGCTGCCGTCAGGCCACGGGTGGTGCATATTTGTTAAAAGAAAAACTCCGTCAGGCCGGTATCCCGACCCTGATCCTCGATGGGGACTGCATTGATCCAAGAGAGTATGCCTCCGAGCAATTGCGTACAAGGATTGAAGGGTTTCTGGAACTGCTCTAACGGCAAAATCCAATGGCAGAATCCGCCATCGACCAGAATTCCTTTCTTGCGCCGAGCCATTTCCCGCTGATAACATCAAGTACTCATGAAACCGACGCAAGCTAAAGCAATCCAGCGAGGACGACCGGAATGACCCACATTGTCTGCGGATTGGACATCGGATCCCTGGCTGCCAAGGGCGTGCTCTTGAGGGACGGTCAATTCCTGGCGGCGAAGATGTTGCTCACCGGAGCCGATGCACCAAAGTCGATATCGATTCTCTATGCGGATCTATTGAGAGAGGTTGGCTTGAAAGAGACCGACATCGCCACTGTCGTCGCCACTGGCTACGGGCGAGTATCGGTTCCCTTCGCCGATAAGACCATCACCGAAATCACATGCCATGCCCGCGGCATTACCCATTTTCTTCCCCAGACGCATACTCTGATTGATCTAGGCGGCCAGGACTCCAAGGCGATTCGTATCGATCCGGGTGGCAAAGTAGTCGATTTTGTAATGAATGACAAATGCGCTGCTGGTACAGGCCGTTTCTTGGAGGTGATGGCTCATGGCTTAAACTTCTCACTGGATGAGCTGGGCGAGGCTGCCCGTCGAGCAAAGAACATCGTACAGATCTCTGCCACTTGTACTGTGTTTGCGGAGTCGGAAGTGATCGGGATGATCGCCCGCGGTACCCCGCGCGATGAGATTGCCCGTGGTGTGATGACCGGAATTGCGCAACGTGTGGTAGCAATGGCGGCTCGGATGGGGATTGAGGGTCCGGTGGCAATGTCTGGGGGGGTGGCTAAGAATCTGGGGATGGTGGAAGCCTTGGAGCGAGAACTGGGCATCAAAGTTACCCTTCCACCCGAACCACAGATGATCGGGGCTTGGGGAGCGGCTTTGATGGCGCAGACATGAATAAACTCCCACTTCGCTCCGGATTTCGAGGCAGCCTGCTGGGTTTGGCTTTGGGGGATAGCTTGGGTATGCCGGCAGAATACCTTAGTCCGGCAGAGGCCTGCCTGTTGTTTGCGGATGGAATTCGTTTGCTCCCCGGCCGAGGATTACAGGCAGGACAATTCACAGACGACACCCTGATGTCAATTTATACTCTATCCAGCATCCTCCAGCAGAAAAAAATCGTACCATCGGACATTGCTGCTCGGTTTGTTCAATGGTTTAATACCGATGATTTACGCGAAATTGGAAATACAACCAAAGAAGCCATTCGTCGTTTGAAACGGAACATCCCTTGGGATCAATCGGGAATCGTAGGGCCTTCCTCCGCCGGCAACGGACCTGCTATGCGGGTATTGCCCGTTGCCCTGTGGGATATTTACCACCCGGAACGATTAAGACAGGATGTATTCAATTGCTCAATCATTACCCATCAAAATGAAGAAGCAGTAGCTGGGGCGATGGTGATTGCGTTTGCTCTTCAACAAGCGCTTCGGGGAGAGTTGAAGGATTTGTTGTTGACTGTGGCTCGTATCGTGAAAGGCACGGAGGTCTCGGCCAAACTTCGCCAGGCAAACGAGCTGCGCAAGCGGAGAGTGTCACCACAGGATGCACTCCCCATTTTGGGTACTTCCGGCTATGCGCCGGAGACCGTGGCTTCCGCTCTCTACGCGTTTCTTTTTTTTCCGAACAGTTTTCGCGATGCGATATCGGGTCCATTGATCGTGGGTGGAGATACCGATACGATCGCGGCAATTTGCGGAGCCCTCTCGGGCGCGTTTTTGGGCATAAAAGGGCTTCCCCCGGAATGGTTGGCTGGGCTCGAGCGAAAAGATGAGCTGGATCAAATGGCGCAGAATTTGTTTACTTCAGTAGAAGCGGAAGCGCTATAAGAGGAATGCAAACGCCACTTCGTTTTGCGCCCGTTCCACTCTGACAGAGGTGCCGCTCCCCCAATGGGAAAGTCACTTTGGTTGTTAAAAAGAACTATATTGGCGCGCGCAAATAGACCGGTAGAAGCTGCGCCGCGGTCGTTAGTTGCCCCATCCGGTATTTTAGCCAAGCCAGCTGGCCGACAGCCGATGGACGAAGGGTCCAAGTTGATGGTGGTGTCTTGTGCGTATCCCTTAACCATTCCGGCAGCTTCGCTGCTTCGTACAATGGCTCACCCGAAAACACGATCGGAAACTTATCTAACATGCTGCCGTAGGCTGACAACTCTATATGAAGAATCTCTGCGGTAGAAACACGCGGAGCGATGATTTCTGTTAGGGTACCATCATCAACCTGATATAAGCCCCAATAAAACTCACCGCGCCGGGCATCCACCAGCGGACAAATCAACCCATTTCCGGCTTGCCAGGCTAAGCCCTCCAACGTTCCAATCGCAGCTACGGGAAGATTCCGAGCGAAGGCCAAGCCTTTTACAAAGGATAGGGCAGAGCGGATCCCCGTGAAAGAACCAGGCCCCATTGTAACCCCCAAAACAGAAACGTGATCCCACGATACTTGGTGGATTTGGATCATCCGTTCCGTTTCTACCGCCAAACGATTGGCATAGGGAACCTTTATCCCCTGCGCTTCCCCCGCTAGCCAATAAGATTCTTCCAGCACAATGTCCCGGTACAGTAATGCCAAACCTGCACGAGGCGTGGCGGTATGAAACGAAAGAACCAAAACGGGATCCACCGTGCCTAACACTGGGTTCCCCTGCTTCGTGTGCACTTTCGCTAACCTACCTTAAAGATCCCATCGCTTTTCGGATAATCAGGACTCCCTTCCTCAACATCATGATCGCCTTCAATGGTTATTTGCCGTTCGTGGAGCGAAATCACTTCGATCGTGACTCGGATGGCATCCACCGGCAATGACGCCCCAAGTTTTTCCGCCCATTCCACCGCAGTGACTCCCCTGGAAAAATCTTCCCAATCCAAGTTCAAGGTCTGTTCCCCGTCCAATCGGTAGAGGTCAACATGATAAAAGGCTGGGTCAGAAGGGTAGGCTCGCACTAGTGTAAACGTTGGGCTCTTCACCCAATCGACAGGGATTCCGAAACCAGAGGCCAATCCTTGGACGAATACCGTTTTTCCAGCCCCTAGGGAACCGAACAAAGCAATAAAATCACCCAAACGACACCCGCTGGACCACGATTGACCTACAGCCCTCGTTTCCTCTGGTGATTGTGAACGGTACGTCAATAGTCTCTTTCGCATTGTTTCCCAATAGAGTAATAGAATCGATGTTAGAAAGCACATTACAGCCAAGAGAAGCCCTCCCTCCATCAACTTGAGCATTTCAAGCTTGATCTCGACACTGTGGGGATATCAAACGTGGACTCTGCGGGGATTCGGTCATCCGACTGCATTCCGGGATCCATACTGCAAGATCCCAGAAAGAATTGGCAAGGTTGACAATCTCCGCTTTGCTTACTTTAATGGGTATAACGGTCGCGCCACTTGCCGATGCCGGATCAAGAGAGAGAACCAAGAAGGAATCTCTCGCTGCAATGCAGCTTGGTACACGGGAGTTGACGCGACCCCTATTTTTCCAAAAGTCATTTCATGCATGATGAAGTAGAAGAATTCTACGATTCCAATCCGCAGCGGGAATGGGACCGCCTTTGTGGCGATTACTACCACTCGTTGGAGTTTTGGACGACCCTCCATCTGTTTCGGAAATTTCTACCTCTACCCCCCGCCCGGATTCTCGATTGTGGGGGTGGACCTGGCCGATACAGCATTGCTTTCACCAAACTTGGTTACCGAGTCACATTGCTGGATCTCTCGAGAAATCTGCTTGAAACTGCCCGGCATCGGGCCGACAAAGCAGGCATCGTCCTGGAAGACTATCTGCAGGCTTCAGCAACAGAGATCCCTGCGGCAAATGATTTCTACGATGGGGTTTTGTTAGCCGGCCCTCTCTACCATCTAATTGCCAACGAAGACCGAGCAAAGGCAATCCAAGAAAGCTTGCGGGTATTGAAACCGGGTGGAGTCGTGGCCGCAGCTATCATCCCCTTGCTGGGAGTCTTTCGCTCGGCGATTGCCGAGTTTCCTGACTTCATCGAGAGCGGGGAAGCGCTGCGGTATTTGAAACGACCTTGGCAGGACAAACGCGCCCAGGATAATACGGGTGGTTTCACTTCCGCCCACTTTGGAGACCCCTGGGAGTTGAAGGAGTGCTTCGAGAGTAGGGGTTGCAAAACGCTGACTTTGGCAGCATTGGAAGGACTGGCTTCCTCGCTGGTTCCCCAAACCAATCAGTTGGCTGCAAAGCACGCTGCTGGAATTTGGTGGCAGATCCATCTTGCCACCTGCACCAAGTCAACCATCATCGGATCGAGCGAACATGTTCTGTACATTGGTCGAAAGCCCTTGCTCTATCCTCCCAAATAGGCTTCCTTCACGCGCGGATCGTCCGCCAGCGTCGAGCTGAGCCCTTCCGCGATGACCGCGCCCACCTCCAGTACGTAGGCGTAATGGGCGGTCTCCAGGGCCATGCGGGCGTTCTGCTCCACCAGCAGGATGGTCGTTCCCAGCTCGTTGATCCGTTTGATGGTGCGGAAGATTTCTTCCACCAGCACGGGGGCGAGACCCATCGACGGCTCGTCAAGGAGCATCACTTTCCCGTTGGTCATCATGGCGCGGCCCACAGCCAGCATTTGTTGTTCTCCGCCGGAGAGAGTTCCTGCCAACTGCTTCCTGCGCTCTTTCAGCCGGGGGAAAAGGCTGAAAACGGTTTCATAGGACGCGGCGAACTCTTTTTTATCATGGCGGGTGTAGGTGGCGATCTCCAGGTTCTCCATCACCGTCAGGGTGGCGAACATGCGCCGGCCTTCCGGCACGTGGGAGATCCCCATGGCCACGATGCGGTGAGCCGGCGTGGCAGTGATGTCCCGGTCGAAGAGGGTGACATGGCCACTTTGCTTATGCACGATACCGGAAATGGCTCGTAGAGTGGTGGATTTTCCGGCGCCATTGGCCCCGATCATGGTGACGATGGAGCCGACCTCCACTTTCACAGAAACCCCTCGCAGGGCCTTGATCCCGCCATAGGCCACATGGAGGTCCTTAACTTCCAGGGCGAGGGCCATCAGTGCACACCCTTTCCGAGGTAGGCTTCGATCACGAGAGGATTGTTCTGGATCTGGGCGGCCGTCCCTTCGGCGATCGTCTCGCCGAAATCCATTACCTTGATCCACTCGCAGATGCGCATTACGAAACGCATCTGGTGCTCGATCAAGAGGACGGTCAACTTGAACTCGTCGCGGATGTGGTAGACCATCTCCATCAGCTTGTCCACCTCATTGGGGTTCATGCCGGCGGCCGGCTCGTCGAGGAGAAGCAGCTTGGGCTGTGTGGCCAAGGCGCGAGTGATCTCCAGGCGGCGTTGCTCACCGTAGGGCAGGTTCTTGGCGATCTCTTCGGCCCGTCCTTGCAGGTTGAAGCGGGCGAGCAGTTCCATCGACTCTTCCCGCATCTTCTTTTCCGCGCGGTGGAACTTCCCGTCGCGAATCACGCAGTCGAACATGCTGGGGCGGTAGTTCTTGTGCATCCCGATCCGCACGTTGTCCAACACCGGGATATTGCCGAAGAGGCGGATGTTTTGGAAGGTGCGGGCAACCCCTTTGGCGACGATCGCAAAGGGTTTCTTGCCGGTGATCTCCTCACCCATCAGCTGGATGTGTCCCTGGCTGGGCCGGTAGACGCCGGTAACCAGGTTGAAGACGGTGGTCTTGCCCGCGCCATTAGGCCCGATGACACCCCAAATGACTCCTTCGGGGAGGTCGAGGTTGAAGTTGGAGACAGCCTTGAGACCGCCAAAGAAATGCGACAACTGGTCGATCTTCAGCACGATTCTCTGCTCGGCAGGCATCTCAGTGGTCCTCCGGGATCATGAACTTGGCCTCACGGCTCATCAGCCCCTCCGGGCGATAGATCATGATGATAATCAGCAACACGGCGTAGATCACCATGCGCCATTCTACCCCGAGGCCGATCATCGGGAGCACCATCGGCAGGATGTACTTCTCCAGGAAGGTCAGGATGAAAGCCGCAATGATCGAGCCCGTCATACTGCCCATCCCGCCGATGTAGACCACAATCAGCACCAGGAAAGAAGCGTAAAAGCCATATTGGGTCGGGTGGGCCAATTGGATCATGTGGGCGAGCAGGCCGCCGCCGACGCCGGCGAAGAAGGCGCCGATAACGAAGGCCCACACTTTGTACTTGGTCGTGTTGACTCCCACCAGGTCGGCAGCGGTGGCGTCCTCGCGGATGGAGATCATCGCTCGCCCGTGGCTGGAAAAGACCAGGTAGCGCAAGACCATCACGGTGAGGAGGGCGATGATGAAGATGATGGTGAAGTTGGAGAGCTGGGGGATGCCCAGCAGACCGCGCGGTCCGCCGACGTAGTCGATGTTGTTGATGATTGTGCGGATGATCTCCCCGAAGCCCAGGGTGACGATGGCTAGGTAATCGCCTTTCATGCGCAAGGCCGGCATCCCGATCAAAAAGCCGATGATGGCGGCGCCGATCCCCCCGATCAGGAGGGCTACGATGAAGAGGGAAGTGGCCGTGAGACTTCCCGGAATAAGCTTCCAGATAAGCGTGGTGAGCGTACCGGAGACGTAGGCGCCGATTGCGGCGAAGCCCATGTGCCCGATGGAGAACTGCCCGGTGATGCCGTTGATCAGGTTCAGGCTGGTGGCCAGGATGACGTAGATCAGGCAAATGTTGATGATGATCATGAGGTAGTCATTGAGGATGCCGC